>CAZKNC010000032.1:6211-9196 GCA_964553935.1 uncultured Planctomycetia bacterium
GTTCAACGAAGATCGGGCTTCCATCGCGGCGATCGAGACCCAGTACCATGGGCGGGTGGTGGTGAAGGCCGATGCGGCTTTGCATCCTGAGACGGTCAAGGTCGAAGCCATCGGATAGAAGAACGTCATTGCGAGGAGCGAATGCGACGAAGCAATCCAAGTTTTAAAGCGAGATTGCTTCGGGTATTTCATACCCTCACAATGACGGCCAGCCTATTTTCCTTTTCGACGGTTCCGGTTTTTTCCGCGGAATCGGCATATTCGCGCGCGGTCATCGCCTACGAAGAGCGGGACCTCGAGCGTGCGATGCAGCAGGCCCAGCAGGCGGTCCGCGAGGATCCCGCCCACGTGAATGCTCAGGCCCTTTTAGGCGAGCTCCATTACCTGAAGCAGGAGCTGGCTCAAGCCCGCGCTTGTTGGGAGAAGGCGCTGAAACTGGCTCCGGGCCGTCAGGATATTCGGGACCGGCTGGAAAAGCTCAAAAAAGAGCAGCCGGTGGAGCGGGATCTGGATCGCAGCGATACCCATCCGTTCGTGGTCCGGTTCGCCAGCGGCCAGGTGCCGGTCGACATCGGCGACCTGCGGCGGATGCTTCGCGATGCCCACCGGAAGATCGGACAGTCCTTCGGCTATTTCCCGAACCACACGGTCACCGTCCTTCTTTACCCGGAAGCGGATTTCGAGAAAGTCAAAGGACTGAGCCACCGGGTGGCCGGTTTGTACGACGGCAAGATCCGCCTGCCTCTTCTTTCGGATCGGATGACGAGCCGGCACCTGCAGACCGTGCTCTGGCACGAATACACGCACGCGCTCGTGCATGATTTCTCGAAAGGGCGCTGTCCCATCTGGCTGAATGAGGGGATCGCGCAGCTGCAGGAAACCCGCGTGAATCCAGTCCGGCTGGAGGCCTTCCGCGCGGCCCGGTCGGCGGGGAAACTGCCTTCCTGGGATTCTCTCTGGGATCAAACGGAATACAACCCCGCCACGCTGGAATTGAATTACCAGACTTCCTATATGATCGCGCAGTACCTGATCAAGCGGGAGGGATGGAGCGGCCTGGTTCGCCTGCTTCAGCGGCTGGGGCAGGGCTACCCGGTCCGCGACGCGCTCAAGGCCGAATATCGGATGGAGTCGCCCGCGCTGGAAAAGGAATGGCTCCTCTGGCTCCGCCGCACTTTCTCTTGATATATTCGGTTCGTTTTCCCTTCAGCGTCCCCACCTTCTCCCCATACCACCCCCCCACCCTCCACGGGGAGACAAAAAATATACTTGACAGCCGCCGCGGAAAAGCTATTATTATCAGCCGGAGGCATAAGATGAAACTGGGGAAAAAACTAACGAAGTCGGCAATCGCTGAACTAAAAGAACAGTATGCTCAGCTCAAACAGGATTCCGATCATGCTTATGAAGCTTGGAGTAAATTAAGCGCTGATGCTCGTGCTGTTGAGGCTGTCCTGGTTCGCAATGGTGTACGCTTAAAAAAGGATGAGGAGTCCAAGCCCGCTGTTGGGAAGTCATCGGCCGCAACTTTAAGGTTGGCGATTACCAAAATCCTTAAGGCAGAGGGCAACGCGATTAAGGCTAGTGTGATTCGGGAAAAGCTTAGACAGAAGAAAATACGCTTTCGTCCAGCTTATTTCTGGAGAGTAATTGGTCGAATGGAAGGGAAGGGAGCAATCAGACGTGTAGGAGCGGGTCTTTATCAGCTTCAGAACGGAGCGGTAGAGTAAGCAAATAAGCGCAAAAAGGCCGGGGTTGCAGCCCCGGCCCAGTAATCACGGCATCACCCCCGCAAAGGAATGAACGTCCGCTTTTTTATTGCATGGATAGATTAACGGGACGAGGCAAAGAGAGTCAAGTAAATCTTTAGGCCGTTAGCTTAATTGGAAAAAGCACCTGCTGGCTAAGGGGAGTTCCCTAAAGGAACGCATCTGGGTTCGAGTCCCAGGCGGCCTACAAGTTGTGTCGCGGTTATATTGGGATGTTCCGTGACTAGTATTAACCGGTTCATAACAGAAAGGTAAAGCATGGCCAAGAACGAGGAAACGTCTCTCCGCGTTGCTCGTATTGCCAGCCGCATCCTTCGGGACCCGAATGCTTCTAGGGCCCAGAAGAGTGCTGCGGCTTCAGCATTGACGCAACGCCGCGATCGTCGGCGATAATGCCGAGTGAGGGATGATTGAACAGTGCGCAGGCTGGGGCTAGCACCACCTGCGCGTTGTTTCACCCCTCTCTTTTGGTATACTAGAAACATGACGATTACGGATCGGATCGAGATCAACCCGAAGGTGATGCTGGGCAAGCCCGTTATCCGTGGGACGCGGGTTACGGTGGAGCTTATCCTTCGGAAGCTGAGCGAAGGGGCTTCGGAGGAAGATCTTCTGGAGGCCTATCCGCGACTTTCCCAGCAGGACGTTCAAGCGGCGATCCGTTACGCAGCAAATACCTTGTCCCACGAAGAAACGCTTTTCCTCACCTCGAAGCGATCCGCAACCCGGTAGGCAATGCGCTTTTTAGCCGATGAGAGTTGCGACTTTGGTGTTGTCGTTGCTCTCCGGTTGGCCGGCCATGAGGTGGTTGCCGTTTCGGAGGTCGCCCCTCGGGCACAAGACAAAGAGGTAATCCGAAGACGCATGCGGGAGGGAAGGGTTCTTCTGACCGAGGATAAGGATTTCGGCCAGCTTTGTTTCGCTTCCATGTCGATTCGGGGAAGCGTTGTCCTTCTCCGGTATCCTGCTAAGGCGCGTGGAGATCTCGCTCAAGATGTGGTGCGGCTGGCAAGCCGGCACGGAAGGAAATTGAAGCACTGTTTTGTCGTCATGCAGCCCAAGCGGGTTCGCATTACCCGTCTCTGGTAGAGAATTCATTTTGCTCTCTTGCGGTAGTGGGAAATTTATGTTAGTTTAATCGGTCTTATGGATTACGCAGTCGTAGCAACCGGCGGTAAGCAGTATCGGGTAGCCCCTGGGACGCTCTTGGATGTTG
>CAZKNC010000032.1:9206-9785 GCA_964553935.1 uncultured Planctomycetia bacterium
TGTTGAGCTCCTGGAAGGGGAGGCCGGGGCGAAGCTCCGCCTGGAGGAAGTTCTGGCGGTTCGCAGCGGAGAAAAATTCCTCGTGGGCAATCCGATCGTCCAAGGGGCCGCGGTCTCGGCGGAAATCGTCGACCAGACCAAGGGACCCAAAGTCATCAACTTCAAGTTCAAGCGGCGCAAGGGATACCACCGCAAGGTCGGGCATCGCCAACTGCTGACCCGCTTGAAGATTCTGGAGATTCACGTCAATGGCACACACTAAAGGTCAAGGATCCACCAAAAACGGTCGCGACTCCAACGCCCAGCGGCTTGGGGTGAAGGCGTACGGCGGCCAGTTCGTCACCGCCGGATCCATCATCATCCGCCAGCGCGGCACCCGGTTCAAGCCGGGCCTGAACGTCGGCCGGGGCAAGGACGACACCCTTTTCGCACTGCGCGACGGCGTGGTGGCTTTTCCTAAACCCCGCATGGTGGCTGTTCATGTCAAATGACCATCCGCTTCGTCGACCAGGCAACGATCTCCGTGCAGGCCGGTCGGGGAGGCAAGGGGTGCCGGTCGTTCTCTAAGGGCCTCTGGAC
>CAZKNC010000033.1:0-448 GCA_964553935.1 uncultured Planctomycetia bacterium
ACCGGGTGGAATGCACCGTGCCGGGAACCTCCACGGACGGCCGACACCCCTCCCGCGGGGAAGTGGACGGCGTGCCGGTTTATCGGGTCAAGATCGACCCCGCCCGTTTTTTTTCCAAGGCAGCCGCCGGTTTTCGCCTGGGCTGGACGTTCCTCCGGTTGAGCCGGCGGTTCGACATCGTTCACCTGCACGGCTTCTCTCAAAAGTCGATTCCGCTGGTGCTGCTGACCCGCCTGCTCCGGAAAAAACTGGTCATCAAGATCACCTCGGCGGGACAGGACGACCCCCTGGCGATCCGCTCCCGCAGTCCGATCGCTTTTAAGTTTTTCTCGCAGGCCGATCTATTCTTCGGAGTCAGCTCCGCGATCGAACAGCGCTACAAAGATTCCGGCCTTCCAAAAGAAAAATTCCGCAAGATCCCTAACGGAGTGGATGGAAACCGGTTTCG
>CAZKNC010000033.1:458-9692 GCA_964553935.1 uncultured Planctomycetia bacterium
CGCGGCGATCTTCCTTACGACGGGAATTGGGTCTCCCCGTCGATTTACGGCTTGGGTTATTCGTCGGTTTCTTCTCGCGTGAAAAGCGGCCGGATCTGCTGTTCGAATCGTGGGCCTCTCTGCAGGGCAACGGCCTGCTTTCCAGCGGTCTGCTGTTCATCGGCGCCAGCCGGCGCGGTTACCGAGAGATCGACCCGACTTTGGCGGAGGAGATCCGGAGCCGCGCGAGCGGCATGGGGCTTGAGAACCGGCTTTTCTTTGTCGAACGAACGCAAGAAATCGAGAAATATTACCAGGCAGTGGATTTTTTTGCTTTAACCTCCAGCCGGGAAGGGCTCCCGAATGTGCTGCTGGAAGCCATGGCTTCCGGGCTTCCCTGTGCGGCAACTCGCCTTCCAGGAATCACCGATGAGGTCATCCTTCCGGAAACCACCGGGCTCCTATTCGCCGAAGGGAACCGTTCGGAGTTGGCGGCCGGAATCCATCGGCTGCTGGACCGGCCGGACGAGGCCTCCAGGATGGGGCAGAGGGCCAGGGAATCCGTTTTGAACCGCTATCCCATCCACCGGACCGCCGACTTGACGCACGCGGCCTATCAAACCCTTTTGGAAAACTGATCGATGGGATTGGGCTCAAAATTCCGCCTTCTCAAAGACCACCTGCAGAGGCACCCCGGCTCGCTCGTGAACATCGCGCGCAGCGGGACGGATCTCGCGTTGGAACCGGACCGGACGCTGGGAAGTCCAACCTTCCTGGAGATCGAGCCCACGATCCAGTGCAACCTGAAATGCATCTTCTGCGTCAATCCGTTTCTGACGCGCGCACGGGCCCAGCTTTCGTTGGAACAGTTCCGCAAGATTCTGGATCAGTTTCCGTCGCTGATGAAAATCAGTTTGGTCGGGATCGGGGAATCGTTCATGAACCGGGATCTGTTCAAGATGATCCAGGAAGCCCGCTCCCGCGGCATCGAGATCGGAACCACCACCAACGGAACGATCCTGACCGACGCGATCCTGCAGGAAATCCTCAGCAGCGATCTCCAATGGCTGAACTTCTCGCTGGATGGAGCGACCAAGACCACTTACGAACGCCTGCGCCCCGGCGCGGTGTTCGAAAAGGTTTTGGCCAACATTCAGCGCGTCGCCGCGGCGGTCGCCGAATCGCCTCAGCCGCGCCCGGCGCTTACGGTCTGGTTCGTCGCCAACAAAGAAAACATTCAAGAACTCCCGCAGATGATTCCGCTGGTCCAAGAGCTGGGAGTCCACCGGCTGAGCACGCAGGGTCTGCATTACTGGGGACACCCGGATTTTCATGACCGGGCGGTCCAGGCCAGCGCCATCCAGGACCTGAAGGGAACACTGCTCCGGGTGGAGCGGCAGGCCGCCGAGTCCGGGGTTGAATTCAACTGGCAGAACTTTCCGGATCAAACAGCCGCGCGGGGATGCAAATGGCCATGGAAGGGGTCTTACATTACCGCAGACGGATTCGTCACTCCGTGCTGCGAGAATGGATCGGATCCGGACCGGATCAATTTCGGAAACCTATTCGAGCGGCCGTATGCGGAGATCTGGAATTCCGAGAAGTACCGCCAATTCCGAAGACAGCTGCGCTCCACGACCGAACGTCCGGACATTTGTGTGGACTGTCCCAGCTATCACAAGCCGATTGTCCTGAACCCGTGATCCTTTTCTTAACGGCCCTGCTGCTGCGTGTCGGCGCCGGTTTCGCGGCGGGGAATTGGACGAATCCGGCCGTCTGGGAATACGAATGGATCGCGGACAATCTGCTGGAGGGGAACGGCTACGTCTGTTCGTACCTGGGCACCACGTATCGAGCGCTTTGCATGCCGGCTTATCCGTTGCTGTCCGTCGCTGTCTATTCCGTCACGAATCACAGCCACACCGTTTTACTGGCTCTGCAGTGCGCTTTAAGCGCGGGTATTTGTCTGCAGGTCCGATCCATCGGCCGTCTGGTTCTTCCGGACTCCCGAGCGGCCGAAATCGCGGGCTGGGGAGTGGCGGTTCATCCAGGCCTGATCCTGTACGCCACCCGGCTTCACACACTCACGCTGGATACCGCCGCTTTTCTGGCCGCGCTGTGGGCCTGGCTCCGGCTTTACCGTTCCGGCCGCGCCTCCGCGGCCTGGATCGCCGGCTTTTTAAGCGGCCTGGCGATTCTTTGCCGGGGAACATTAATTCCTTTCCTCTTACTGGCCGCCGCGGGACTTCTTCTGATTTCCACGCGACCCCGAAAAGAGTCCATGCGGCGGATTTTGCAGGCAGCGCTCGCGGCCGCGCTGGTCGTGGCTCCCTGGCTGATCCGGAACACCGTTCAGTTTCGCCGATTCCCGGTCTTTATCACCACCTCCAACTACGCGTTCTGGCTGGGCAACAACCCGATCAGCCGGGGAAGCGCTTATCTGCCGGACGGCCGGCCTGTGATCGATGCCGCGCCCAAAATACAGGAACAAATTGCCGAAATGTCTGAACTGGAGCAAAACCGGTTCTTCGGAGAGGAAGCAAGCCGCTTCATCCGCGCGAATCCCTCTCAGGCCGTCCGGCTTTATTTTCGAAAATTCTTTTCGTTCTGGTGGTTCTCGGATCAAACCGGTTTGCTGTACCCCGGCCTTTACGCAAAAATCTACCGCCTCTACTTTTTGGGGATCCTGGTTCTGGCGCTGGGTGGATTCGGGATGCTGCGGCGGCATCTCGCCGAACCGCCGTTTCTTCTGCTGTTCGCGTTTACGCTCTCCATCGCCGCGGTCCAAAGCGTTTATTACGTGGAAGGCCGGCACCGCTGGACAATTGAACCGGTCCTTTGGCTTTTTTCAGCTCAGGGGCTTTACGGAGTGAGGCGATGGATTCTTCCTTCCCGCTGACCGGCCAATCGATTCTCTGCGTCTCCTCCATCGACTGGGATTTCGTCTGGCAGGGCCACCAGGAAATCATGGCCGAACTGGCCAAGCAGGGAAATCGGGTTCTGTTTATTGAAAACACCGGCGTCCGCTCTCCCTCGCTGAAGGATCTGCCCCGCCTGACACACCGGATTCAAAACTGGCGCCGCGGCACCAAAGGGTTCCGGCAGGAAAGGGAAAACCTGGTGGTTTACTCGCCGATTCTTCTGCCTCTGCCTTATTCCCGCCTGGCGCAGTGGATCAACCGGTTTCTTTTGCTGCAGCCCCTGCGCCGCTGGATGCGGGCTTCCCGATTTCATCGGCCGATCCTTTGGACGTTTCTGCCGACCCCGCTGGTTCTGAACCTGATCGAAGAGCTGGATCCGGAACTGGTGGTCTATTACTGCATCGATAACCTCGCTGAAAGCTCCAAAGGGGCCGCCCGCATCACGGCCTCGGAAGAAAAACTCTTCTCCCGGGCCGACCTGGTTCTCGTCACCGCCAAGAAGCTGTACGATCGAGCAGTCCGATTCAGCGGCCGCGTTCAGCTGTTTCCTTTCGGGGTGCATTTCGGAAAATTCCAGAATGGGTCCCATCCCCCTCCCGCCGATCTCGGAAACCTGCAAGGGCCGGTGGTGGGCTACATCGGGGGAATCCGAAAGGAGATCGATCAGAAACTGCTCGGGAAGGTGGCCGATCTGATGCCGGAAGTCACCTTCGTCATGATCGGACCGCTGCAGACCGAAGTGGAAACCCTGCGCTCTCGCCCGAATATCCGTTTCCTGGGTCCCCGGGCGCACACGGAACTGCCGGCTTATCTGCAGGCCTTCCATGCCGGGATCATCCCGTACGTTCTGAATCCTTACACCGAACACATCTACCCGGCGAAACTGAACGAGTATCTGGTGATGGGCCTGCCGGTGGTTTCGACTGACCTGACGGAGATCCGCCATTTCAACGCCGAACACGGCCGCCTAATTGAAATCGCCCAAACTGCCGAAGGGTTCGCCGCGGCGCTCCGCGAAGCCATCCAAAAAAACAGCCCAACCGCGAAAGCCCAGCGGATCGAAGCCGCCCGGCAAAACCGGTGGGAAGAACGGATCCGTCAAATCGCTTCGCTAGTCCAGGAGACGCTTCAGATGCGCCGAATCGAATCCGTCCGCTGGGAAGAAACGTTCCGGCGCGTCTACCGGACCGCCCGGCGGCGCCTGATCCGAACCAGCGCGGTCCTCCTGCTGATCTATCTCGCATTGTTCTATACTCCTCTGCTCTGGATTCTCGCGGATCCGCTGAAACAAGTGGACGCTCCGGAGCCGGCGGACGCCATCGTTGTCTTCGCGGGAGGGGTAGGGGAATCCGGCCAACCCGGCCAAAGCCACGAAGAACGGGTTTCCAGAGCCATCGAGCTGCATCAAAACGGATACGCCAAGCATCTGGTGCTTTCTTCCGGATTTACCCGCGTGTACGAAGAAGCCGAAGTCATGCGGGCCATCGCCGTGGCGCGCGGCATCCCGATAGAGTCCATCGTGCTGGAAGAGAAAGCCAACAGCACTTACAAGCAGGTTCAAAACGTCTCCCAGATCCTTCAAAACCGGGGCTGGGACTCCATTCTTCTGGTCAGCGCCCCCTACCACATGCGCCGGGCTTCCTGGGTCTTCTCCAAACAAGCGCCGGAAATTCGCGTCATTCATACGCCGGTCGAATCCAGCGCTTTCTATTCTCACAGCCGGGGCGCCTCTTTCGCTCAGATTGGGGGGATCCTCCACGAGATTCTAGCCATCCTGTATTACGGCTGGAAGGGTTGGCTCTGATCCGCACGTGCTATAATACCTCCCTAAAAATGCGGTTTCTTCTCTTCTGCGCCATCGGGTCGCTTCTACTCTCTCCCGGAATTCTCCGAGCCGAGACGGAACAAATCGCGGCACCCAACACCCTGCCGGCGGAAACCCCGCCCGACTTTCTGCCCGGTCAGCTGCTGGTCAAATTTAGTCCCGACGCCTCGATGCAGCAGATGGCTCAAATGTCGGAAGGGGCCGGTTTTCTCATCAAGAAACAGCTGACTCCCTGGGGCCTCTTCCTGATCATTTTCTCCGAAAAGATTCCCGTCGGCGAAATGCAGGCGCGGCTTCAGCAATTTCCGGAGGTGCTCTACGCGGAGCCGAACTATAAAATCGCGGCTTTCCAGAGCAGCGTCTCCGGCGCCAGTTCCGCGGCGTTCTCGGGCCAGGCCGCCCCGGCAGGGGTCGTGGTCGCCGTTCTCGACGCCGGATTCGAGTTCCTGGAACCGGAAGTTCCCGGTCTTCGAATCCACCGCAATGAAGAGGAGATCCCGGACGACGGCCTCGACAACGACGGCAACGGCTATGTGGACGACGTGGCCGGATACGATTTCTTTGACGGAGACAGCTCGCTCAAGGGTCAGGAGGCCTTTAAAAACAGCGGAACGGCCCTCCTCCAAGCCCTTTGCGAAGGGGCGGACGACAAACCCCTGGTCCTGCTTCCTCTTCGAGTAGGACCCGGCCCATGGCTGTTGGCTTCCTCGGTGTGCGAAGCAATTTCCTACGCGATCGGGCGGGGTGCCGCCGTGATCAACTTGAGTTTCGGCGGATGGTGGTCTTCCCAGTCCCTGCTGGAAACCACGGCTTTCGCCGCGGAGAAGAACGTGATCCTGATCGCCGCGGCAGGACAGGGGATCCAGGATTGGCCGGTTTTGCTGAAAAAATTCCCGCAGGTCATCTGGGTCTCATCGGTCCAAGAAGACAATTGGAAAACCTGGCTTCTTCACAACGAGAAGATCCCGGTTCAGCGATTGGAACTGCCCAAACTCTCCGATGTCACGGACCTGACCGCCTCCGGAAGCCACCTTCAGAATAATCAGAATGTCAGTTCGATCCAAGGGAAGGTCCATGAAGCCGCTCGGTTTATCCGCTCCAAGAAGCAGTACCTGCAGTCCCCGGACCGTCCGGTCCTCAGCATGGGAAACACGGATTTCACGCTGGCGGCCTGGGTTTATCTGGAGGATAAGGAAGAGGCCTCTTTCCTGAGCAAGGGGGATACTTCCAAGCGGAACGGGAATGAATACTTCCTTCGTTATCATCCATCGGTGGATCGATTCGAATTCGTCGTCGGCAATTCGTTGGAGCAAGAATCCGCCTCGGTCTCCGCAGGCAATTTTGGGTCTCCGCCCACCGGAACCTGGTGTTTGCTGGTGGCTTGGTTTGACCGAGCCAATCACCGCGTGAGCATTCAAGTGAACAACGGTCCGATCGACACAAGCGCCGACGAGAATTTCATCGACAGTTTCGACAGCCCTCTAGAATTCACGATCGGCAGGTACTCCAACTTCGACGGCGCATACGCGCAGGGCCGAATCGACGAGGTGGGCATCTGGAAACGCCTGCTGTCCGATGAGGAACGAGCCGACCTGTACAACAATGGAAAAGGCAATACCTACCAGCTGCAGACCCGGTCTTTTCAGATCGACCGGCACAACACCCTCACCCAGGACCTGGCCGCGTATTACCCTCTGGATATTTCAGACCGGTACCGATGGCGTTTGGGCCGCCTCATGACGGATCCATTCCATCTGATAGGCCTGCTGGGCTTCGGACTTTTCTTTTTCTCCTCGATCCGCGGCGTCTCTCTTGAACTTCACCCGGATCGAGATCGCTCCTAATTTCCGCTTTCTAACGTGGTAAAATAATTTTCTATGCGTGCGCTCATTACCGGCGGAGCCGGCTTTATCGGTTCTCATTTGGCCGAAACGCTGCTCCAGCAAGGTCACGAAGTGGTTGCCCTTGACAACCTTTCAACCGGACGGGTGGAAAACCTAACCAGTTTCCGGACCCACGACCGATTCCAGCTGGTCATCGGTTCGATCCTGGACGAACGTTTGGTGGATAAATTCGTGGAGCGCTGCGATGTCGTCTTCCACCTGGCCGCCGCGGTGGGAGTCCAATTGATCGTCGACCATCCGCTGGAATCGCTGACCACCAACATCCGGGGCAGTGAGATCGTGCTGGAAATGGCTCACCGGTATCATAAAAAACTTCTGATCACCTCTACCTCCGAAATTTACGGCAAGAACGCCAACGGCCCGCTGAAGGAAGATGAGGACCGCATCCTGGGATCTCCGCTGAAAAGCCGCTGGTCCTACTCCACGGCTAAAGCCATCGATGAGATCCTCGCCTACATCTATTGGAAAGAAAAGGGCCTTCCCAGTGTGATCGTCCGGCTCTTCAACACCGTGGGTCCAAGGCAATCCGGCGCTTACGGAATGGTGATCCCACGGTTCGTCCAGCAGGCCTTGCGTGGAGACGCTTTGACGCTCTATGGAAGCGGAGAACAAAGCCGGTGCTTCCTTCACGTTCAAGACGCCGTCGGCGGCATCATCAAGCTGATGAAACTGCCGGAGGCGGTTGGAGAAGCGTTCAACGTCGGCAGCCAGGAAGAGGTCACAATTCGTCAGCTGGCGGAACGAGTTCTCGAACTCACCGGCAGTTCCTCGAAACTGCAATTCATCCCTTACGATAAGGCCTACGAGGAAGGTTTCGAGGATATGGCTCGCCGGGTTCCCGATATTTCCAAAGCAAAACGCGTGATCGGGTTCGAGCCCAGCATGCGCTTGAACGACATCCTGCTCAGCGTGATCGATTATTATCGCGGCGCCTCAAGCTCGAACTCTAAACCTAAGATGTCCTCCGCCTCACTGAACCAAAGCTAAATTCGCCTTTCCACATGTCCGCCGCTTGGGTTCTCCTCATTGCTGCAGCAGTCTTCACGGTGTCTGCTTTGCTGACTCCGTGGGTCCGCCGGATCGCGCTTGCCATCGAGTGCGTGTCCCGTCCGGCCCATGACCGCTGGGGACGGCGCGTGGTCCCTCGGATGGGCGGGATACCGATCGGGTTGGCCCTGCTGGCCGCCACCGCATGGGGGATGACGCGCGATCCGCGGCTCACCGGACTGCTTTTTGCGGGCACTTTGATGTTTGGAGTCGGCTTGATCGACGACCTGCGCCGGATGCATCCCAACGCCAAATTGACCGCGCAGATCATCGCCGGCTGTCTAGTGGCTCTCTCAGGCGTCCGCTCCACGCTCGCGATTCCGTGGCTCGAAATTCCGATGACCATCCTTTGGCTGGTTTTGGTCATGAACGCCTTTAACCTGATGGACAACATGGACGGCTTGTCGGCAGGGGTAGGGGCCATCGCAGCCGGATTCTGCACCTGGCATGCCCTTCAAACGGGCCAGGTAACGCTGGCCGTGATCGCCGCGAGTCTGACGGCCGCCACGCTGGGATTCCTCGTGTACAATCTGCCCCCCGCGAAGATTTTTATGGGGGACACCGGCAGTCAGGTCCTCGGGCTCGCCCTGGGAACGCTGACGCTCATGGAAACCTGGCATCAATCGGCGAATTTGATCGGGATTCTGGCGCTTCCGACCCTGCTGCTGGCTGTTCCCATTTTCGATACCTGCCTGGTAACCATCGAGCGCCTTCTGCACGGCCGACATCCTTTTCAAGGGGGAACGGATCACACCTCCCATCGCTTGAGCGTTTTGGGCCTCAATCCCAGGCAGGTTCTATTCACCCTCTACACGCTCGCGTTCCTGTTCGGTATTCTGAGCCTCATTCTGACCACCCAGAGATCCTCGGCCATCCTGGGCATCGCGCTGTTCGCGCTGGGAACCCTGCTCGTGCTGGGCGCTTACCTGGCGAAAGTCCGCGTTTATTCGGGCCCCAGTCTTCCGGCTCAGGCACCGCAGGTCACTGTGATTGAAACCATGCTGACTCACAAGCGCCGCATCCTGGAGGCGGTTGCCGATTTCATTTTCATCTGCGCGGCTTACGTGATGGCCCACGCGCTCCGTTTTGAAGGGGAACTGACCTCGGAACTCCAGGGTTTGATCCTGAAATCCCTGCCGTGGGTGATCGCGGTCAAGATGCTTTCGTTCTCTTTATCCGGCATCTACCGGGGGGTTTGGAGATACATCAGTCTCCCGGATATGGTGAATATCTTCCGGGGGACCGTTGCCGGTTCGGTCGCCTCCGCGCTGATCATTCTCTACCTCTGGCGTTTTGAAGGTTATTCCCGCGCCGTGTTCATCATTGACGGGCTGCTGCTCTTCCTGCTCATCAGCGGATCCCGGATGACGGAACCTTTGCTCAACGAATGGATCACCGCCTTCCGTAAGGATGGAACCCCGGTTCTCATCATCGGGGCGGGAGATACCGGCGAGCTGCTGCTGCAGCAGATGAAACTGGATGCCGAGGGCAGGCGAAAGGTCGTCGCTTTCCTGGACGATAACCCCCTGCGGGCTGACCTCGTAGTGCCCGTCCCCCT
>CAZKNC010000034.1:0-9660 GCA_964553935.1 uncultured Planctomycetia bacterium
ACTAGCTTGACCACCAGCTCCAGCGCCCCTTCCTGATCCGGCGAGGAAGCGATCGAATAGGCCCGGCGAATCACCTTTCCGTCCTTCGGGCAGATCACGACCGCGAACTGCCCGGCAATGAAACGCGCCTCCTTGCCGGGATCCAGTTTCAGCTCAAAATGCCGGGTGTCGTTCCCAAAATCGACGATTCTGGACAGCGTCACGTCGAAATAGTCCGGGGGTACCTTGAAATTCTGCATTTCCACTTCTAATCAGAGTATCATGACCGCATGACTCCAACGCAAAACAGCTTTTACGGGCTGGGCATCGCGCCCGGGCTTCTGGAAGTGATCGACGGGCTGAAATTCAAGACCCCCACCCCGATCCAGCACAAAGCCATCCCCATCGGAATCAGCGGCAAGGATATTATCGGCATCGCTCAGACCGGAACCGGGAAAACCCTCGCGTTCGGCATCCCGATGATCCAGCGGCTCGCTCAAACCCAGGGGCGAGGCCTGGTGCTGGCCCCCACCCGGGAGCTGGCCATTCAAATCAACGAGACGTTCCTCAAGCTCGCCCCGGCCTTCAAGATGAAGACGGCCGTGCTGATCGGCGGCGAATCGATGCTGACGCAGATCCTCGCTCTGCGCAGCGATCCTCGGATCCTGATCGCGACTCCCGGCCGGCTGTTGGACTTCACCTCTCAGGGCCGGACCCGATTGGATGACGTCGCGATCCTGGTTCTGGATGAAGCCGACCGGATGCTCGACATGGGCTTCGCGCCGCAGATCGATCGGATCCTGCGGCTCATCCCCCGAGAGCGGCAGACCATGCTGTTCTCCGCGACCATGCCGGCCAGCATCCTCCAGATTGCGGCCAACCACATGCACCTGCCGGTGCGGACCGAAATCGCCCCCACCGGCACCGCCGCTGAAAAGGTTTCCCAGGAACTTTTCGTGGTCAGCCGGGACCGCAAGGGCCGGCTGCTGGGTGAACTGCTCAAGCAGTACGCCGGGTCCGTGCTTTTATTCGTCCGGACCAAGCGGGCGGCGCGGCAAGCCGCCTATCTGCTCAAGAACATGGGGCACGCCGCCGCGGAGATCCACGCGGACCGGTCTTTGGAACAGAGAAAAGAGGCGCTTCAGGGCTTCAAATCGGGGAAGTACCGGATCCTGGTCGCCACCGATATCGCGGCGCGCGGCATCGACGTCACCGGGATCGAGCTGGTGCTCAACTACGACTTGCCGGATGACCCGGAGAACTACGTGCACCGCATCGGCCGCACCGGACGGGCCGGCCGGGAGGGACATGCCATCACCTTCGCCACGCCGGATCAGGGCGCGGACGTCAAAAATATCGAGAAGATCATCCGGACATCCATCCCGCTGGCCTCACATCCGCGGATCCCGGCCGAGCGCTTCTCCTCATTTTCCTCATCCCGCGCGCCGTTACCGGGCCGCGGGAGCCATTCCCAGCACCGCCGCAGCGGCCCTCCTCAGCGGTTTGACCGCCGCCGGCGCAGCCGGTTCTAGCTCTAGAACTACTCTCGAAGACCCGCCTCTCGCTGAGCGCGGATTCTCAATTTCTCATTGGTCACCTGCTTGCGGATCCGCAGGGATTTCGGCGTGAGCTCCAGCAGTTCATCCGGCCCCAGGTACTCGATGGCATACTCCAGCGTGATCTCGCGCGGGGGGACCAGCATGATCGTCGTCTCCGCGGTGGATGCGCGCACGTTCGTCAGTTTCTTCTGCTTGCAGATATTGATCCCGATATCCTGATCCCGGCTGGCCTGCCCCACCACCATCCCCTCGTACACCGGCACCCCGGGGCCGATAAACAGTTCCCCCCGCTCCTGCGCGGTCGTAATCGCGTACGCACTGCTTAAACCCGCTTCGGTCGCCACCAGCGAACCATGCGGATCCGGAGGCGGAAGGTCCTGCACGACCGGCTCATAAGCGTCAAAAAGATGATGAATGATCGCGGTTCCCCTTGTTTTCGTGAGAAATACCCGCTTGAGCCCGAGAAGCCCGCGGGTGGTGATCAGGTACTCGAAGTGGATCTCGCCGGTGGGCGCCTGCATCATCTCCTTCAGCTCCGCGCGGCGGCGGCCGAGTTCCTCGATGATGGTGCCCTGGTATGGCCCCGGTACATCGATGGATAAGAACTCGTACGGCTCGCAGGTTTGCCCTTCGATTTCCTTGTAAACGACCTCCGGCTTCGACACTTCCAGCTCATACCCTTCCCGCCGCATCGTTTCGATGAGAATGGCCAGGTGCAGTTCCCCGCGGCCCGCGACCAGAAACGTGTCGGGACTGTCCGTGTCGATCACCCGGAGAGCCACGTTGGTCTCCAGTTCCTTCTGAAGCCGTTCCCGGAGCACGCGCGACGTCACGTACTTGCCTTCCTTCCCCGCGAAGGGGCTCTTGTTCACCGAGAACGTCATCCGGAGCGTGGGCTCCTCAATGACCACGGTGGGCAGCGCGTGAGGCCGCTGGGGGACGGTCATCGTACCCCCGATCCCGATCTCGGAAAAGCCGGCCACGGCCACGATCTCGCCGGCGGAAGCCGCTTCGATCTCCACCCGCTCCAGCCCGCGATAGGCCAGAAGAGCGGTCGTATTGCCGGCCTCCTGCACCCCGCCGGCGGCCATCCGCAGAATGGGCTGTCCTTTCCGGATGGAGCCGGCATGGATTTTCCCGATGCCCATCTTTCCCTTGAATGAATCGTAGGCCAGCGCCAAGACCAGCAGTTGAAACGGCTCGCCCGCGGCCACCGTCGGGGCCGGAATTCTTTCCACAACGGTCTCGAATAAAGGGGCGAGATCCTGCCCGGGATTTTTCAGATCCAGCGTGGACGTCCCCTGAATGCCCGACGTGTAGACGATCGGAAAGTCCAGCTGAGCGGAGGAGGCGTTCAGCTCCACGAACAGATCGAAGGTGCGGTTGACCACCTCGTCGATTTGGGAGTCCGGCCGATCGATCTTGTTGATTACGACAATCACCGGCATCCCCAATTCAATCGCTTTGCGAAGGACGAATTTCGTCTGAGGCATCGGCCCCTCTTTGGCGTCCACCAGCAGCAGCGCCCCATCCACCATCCGCAGAGTCCGTTCCACTTCCCCGCCGAAATCGGCATGACCCGGGGTGTCGACCAGGTTGATTTTGACGTCGCCGTAAAGGAGGCTGGCGTTCTTAGCCCGGATGGTGATCCCCTTCTCCCGCTCGAGATCCATCGAGTCCATGATGAGCCCCCCTTCCGGGCCCCCTCCCTGACGGACCGCCTGGGTGAAATGCAGCATGGCGTCGACCAGCGTTGTTTTACCGTGGTCGACGTGCGCGATAATAGCGATATTTCTGAGCGGAGTCATTCGATCAAAGTCAGCGAGAACATCAGGGCGATTCCCAGCCCGATCGCCAACAGCTGTCCCAGGGAGCGCAGCACCTGCCGCTCCCGATGCAGTTCCGGAACCAGGTCCGATCCGGCGATGTAGATAAAAATGCCGGCGGACACCGGCAAAACCATTCCCGGCAGCTTTTGAAGATGCACGCCGGCGATCAAGGCCGTCACCGCGCCGATGAACGCCAGCAGTGCCGACAAGAAATTCACCCCCAACGCGGCGCGGCGGCTGAACCCCGCGTGCAGCAGCACCCCGAAATCTCCGATCTCCTGCGGTATTTCATGAAGCAGCACCGCCAGCGTGGTGGCCAATCCGACTTCCGCGCTGACCAGATAACTGGTTCCGATCAGGATGCCGTCCATAAAATTGTGCAGGCCGTCGGCGATCAAGTTCATGTACCCGACCGGATGAACGTGGCCCGGCAAATGCTCGTGCCGCCACAAAAGAAACTTTTCCAGCACGAAAAAAAGCAGGATCCCGATCAGAATGTTGAAGGACGTCGCCGCCGGGGACTGGGCCAGTTCAAACGACTGAGGCAGCAAATGAATGAACGCGTCCCCCAGCATGGCGCCCACGGCCAGACTGACCAGGATAAACAGGATGTTGCGCAGCCGCCGTTCGTCCAGAGAAACCACGGCGATCCCCAGCAAAGAGGTCAAACTCACTGCGGCCACGCTGGCCAGCGTCATTGCCCACGTTGCGGACATAGCGGAGTAGTATACCGCTTCTAGGCGGCTTGGCGGAATCGAGACAGCAGTTTTCGCATCACTCCGGAAGAAGGAACTTCCGTTTTGATCTTCTTCTGGTATCGATCGCTGCTCTGAAGAGCGGTCTCCACCACCTGTTTAAGCTCGTCTACCCGGATCGGCTTGGCGACTACACAGTGGTTTCCGAACGCGTGATTTTTCTGGCGGGCTTCTTCCGGCGTCACGATCGCCGTGATGAATACCACGGGGATCGAATTGGTTTCTTCCTGTTTCTTCAAGCAGGCCAGCAAGTCCGGCCCGGACAGTTTCGGCATGAGGATATCCAGAAGAATCAGGTCCGGCTGCAGCTCTTTCACCACCCGAAGGGCCTCCGGGCTTTCCGAACAGGTGAACACTTCGTAATCTCCAGCCGCTTCCAGATTGAGCTTCACCACGCGGCAAAAAGCCCGCTCATCATCCACCAGCAAAATTTTCTTCTTCATGAAGTCTGTCCCTCCGAAAGCGGAAGAGCGATCCGCGCCGTGGCCCCCCGGCCGGGTTCGCTTTCAATCCAAAGCCGGCCCCGATGATTCTCCACGATCATCCGAGAAATGGAAAGCCCCAAACCGGTTCCTTTCTGGCCCCGTTTGGTCGTGAAAAACGGCTCGAAAATCCGCGCCAGGTTCTCCGGCGGGATGCCCGGTCCTTCGTCCGCGACCTCCAGGACGCAGAAACGGCCCTCCGGATAAATCCGGACCGTCAGGCGCCCTCCCTCTGCCATGGCTTCCACCGCGTTTAAAAGCAGATTGAACAAAACCTGCTCAATCTGGTTCCGGTCCATCTCCACAACCAGATCCCCCTGTTCGATGCGCACTTCCATCTCGATGTTCTGGAGCGAGGCCCGGTACCGCAGCAAACCGGTCATTTTCAGCGCCAGCTCCTGCGGAGAGGCCTTCTCCAGATTCAACGGGGAGGGCTGGGCGAATTTCAATAAGCTCTTCACGACGCCGTCGGCGCGATACGACGCCTCTTTCATGTCCTCCAAAACCGTCGGGATTTCCGCGTGCCGATTCCCCAGTTTTTTCTTCTCCAGGTACTCAATGCCGCCCAAAATGATGGCCAGCGGATTCTTGACTTCATGGGCCAGCCCCAGCGAAAACCGCCCCAAGGCCGAAAGTTTCTCCGCCTGGATCAGATGTTTCTGCATCGTCTGCAGTTCCGTGATGTCGCGGATCACGAAAACCCCGCTGGTTCCCTTTCCTTCGCCGGCCAGACAAACCCCGTGCACATCCAGCGTCCGCTTTTCTTCTCCGCGGGAAAAATCATACGATCCCTCCACCGGGGTTCCTGTTTCCAGAACCAGGCGGCAGGGATGCTCGTCCCAGGCCAGCACCCGGCCGGCCCGGCTGAGCGGAAGCAGATCAAAGAGACGCTGACCCAGCACCCCCAGCCGCGGACGGGCCACGAGATCTCCGAACGGCACGTTGCACCACTGGATCACTCCGGCCGCGTCCGTCCAAAAGATGCTCTCGAGAATCGAGTCGAGCGCCGCCTGCATTTTTCCCAGCGTCGCCCGAAGCTCACTCAGCAGTTCCTCCAAATGATCTGCTTCAGAGCGGCCGGATGGTCGCGGCGAAGGTCCAATGGTCACTCGATTTTTCGGCGACAATAAAGTGCTCGGCATCAAACTCCCTGCCTCCCTTGGAAACGGCTTTCAATCGAAGCGGCTGGTTCAGCAGCGTGGTCTGGCCCGTCGAGATAAACCGGGAAAATCCCAAATGATGGGCGTCGTGCAGATTCGCGGGGATGATCAGCGTGAGCAGTTGGCCAACGGCTTCGGCACTGCTCCAGCCGAAGATTTTTTCAAAAGCGTGATTGACCCGAAGAATGAACCCTTCCTGGCTGGCCACCACCACGGGAACCTGATCCTGTTCCAGCATCTGCTCGATGCTCGGCATCCCCACCTCCTTCAAGGTGTCCTTTTCGCTTTACATCTTTTAGTCTACCCGATCTTCGAGCGCCGCGCGGGGTGCAAAAGCCCAAAAACAACTTAGGTGCCTCTTAGTGTTTGCTCCAGCCGGGTGAGCAGTTCCTTCGATTCCGGCGCGGTGCGGGAACCCCAGCGGGCGGCGATGCGGCCTTCTTTGTCGATCAGGAATTTATTGAAGTTCCAGGAGATCGAGCCCGGCTTGGGGGACGATTCGGTCAGGTATTTGTAGAGCGGGTGGATGTCCGCCCCTCTCACGCTGATCTTGGAGAACATCGGGAAGGTGACGCCGTAGTTCAGCGAGCAGAATTCTTTGATTTCTTCGTTGGTTCCCGGCTCCTGCCCCATGAAGTTGTTCGCCGGGAATCCCAGCACCACCAAACCGCGGGCCTTGTATTTCTGGTAGAGGGATTCGAGGCCTTTGTATTGCGGGGTGAAACCGCAGCGGGAAGCAACGTTCACAACGAGGAGGGTTTTATCGCGATAGGCGGAGAGCGGCTGATCCTTGCCGTCGATGGTCTTGATCGTGAAACCGTAAATCCCCTCCGCTTCAGCGCTTGCGGGCGGCATCCAAAGAGAAGAGACCCCCGCCGGTAAAAATCAGCGTGCCGGCCATGGTCCAGTAGGCCAGCGCCAGCTCCTTCACTTGGAAAGGATCGGCCGCGTGGGCCCTGAAAGCGGCCACGCTCATCGTGAAAAAGACGAAGAACGCGGCGATCCGGGTCCCCAACCCCAGCGCGATACAGATCCCACCCAGGAATTCGGAGAGAGCCGCGAGCCAGCCCAGCAACTGAGGAGCAGGCATCCCCATCTTCACGAGCCCTTCGGTCAGCATCGCGAGATCGCCGCCGAAGATCTTGCCGTAGCCATGGTAGGCGATGCCAAACCCCATCAGCACCCGCAGCCAAAGGAGTCCGACCGAAAGCGCGTTCTCTTTCATCTGATCCTCCTTGTTGCTGGTTTGCGGGACTAGCGGCCGGCGTCTTTACGCTTCGAGAAGCAGTCCTTGCAGTAGACCGGACGATCCCCGCTCGGCTTGAAAGGAACTTCGCATTCTTTTTTGCAGTCCGCGCAGGTTACTTTGTGCATTTCCCGCTGCCCGCCGAATCCGCCGCCTTGTTGATACGCCATATTCCCCTCCTTTTATTTTAGGGGGACTACTTTTTATAAATCACCACGAACACCATTCTACCTGCGGTTTATCATCTAAGCAACCTGCCGGCGCGCCGCATAAGTAAAGTGAGAAAAATAACTCCTAAGGGAAGCTTCGGTGGAACCGTATTCGTTGGACCCATAAAAATAATCCAGCAGGATCTCCCGCATGCGAGCGATCTCTTTCAGATGTGGAAATCGCTGCGCGCTGGCCAGACTTAAATCCGACAGCTCGATGGCTCGTTCCGCCGCCCGAAAGGAGTAATCCGAGTTGTTCTTGGCTCGCCAGTTCAGCGCTCGTTCGACTTCGCTGCCGATGTTCGCCATCTGCTCCACAAGAGGCATCCGGCCCCAGCGTCCTGCCGCCAAATCGCTATGCTGGTAAGGCATCAGTGGATTCTTTTGGCAACAAGGCCGGTTATTTTCTTTCGAACCGCTTCATGGTCGACGCCCCGGCTTTTGTTCCCCTGGGAGGGGCGGACATTGATCATAGAGTCGAACTCAATAAAATCATTCTCCCGCAGCTCCGGATAAAGGTTGATGCCCCAGAGATCGTTCTGCTTCGATCCGGCTTCGAGCAGGAGGGCTTCCAAGTCGGAGTGCAGTTCGGCATCCACGGCAAGGAGCTCCCTTTCAACATCCGCCACCGCCTTGACCATATCTCCGAATCTGCCGGCGGCCATCTGACGAAGCTCCTCCAGTGCCAAGGTATCTTTGACAATTTTCATGAGGACCTATTCTACCTCTTCCCTGCCCACTCAGACAAAAGCCCCTTCAACTGTCCCGCCTCCCTGCCCATTGGCAATGACATCGGGCCCTCAATCTCCCAGAAAAACGGAGATCAATTCCTTGGCGGCCTGCCCTGCTGAAACAACCGACTGAGTCACCCCATCCACCGTCGCCTTGGCTTCCTCCCCCAAGGCGCGCGGAACCGCTTTCAAAACACGGATCGGTTTGCCCCGCTTTTCCGGCTTCTCAGCCCCCCAGACCTCTTCCTGATAGGCCTTTTTCATTCTCTTGGGCCCATCGTAGAAAATCCCGTAGAGAGGCCCTCCCACCGCCTCCACCAATCGCCGGGACGCCTTGTACAGATGATGCGGCGCTGATAGAGCGTGGGCGGGTGGACAAAAATAAAGCATTCCAAGCAGGAAAAGGAAGCCGACTTGTTTAGCGCGAACGAGATTGGACGAATTCATAGAGGACTTTCCTGTCTTTCAGTTGGTGGATGTATTTCTTCAGGACCACTTCCCCGCGGAACGGCCAGAACCCGTGCGCCAGCGCTTCCTTATAACTCTCCTTGGGGCCTTTCCCTTCCACCACCGTACGGTAAACCGCGATCATGGCGCCGGTGCGATCCCGCCCGTTACTGCAATGCACGAAAACCGGCTGGGCCTCAGGAGACAGCACCGTTTTTAGGAATTTCAGGACCTTTTCATCCTCCGGCCAGGTGTAGACGCTCAGCGGAATAGAGACCCAATCAAACCCCTGCTCCTGCGCTGTTTCCTTCTCTTGGGCCGCGTATTTCGTGTCATCGCTCAGATTGATGATGGTTTTGACGCCCAGCGCCTTTAATCGGGCATACCCTTCGGGCTTGGGATATCCCCCTCGGTACAGCCGGTCGTTGACTTGGGAAAAGGCGGGAATATCGGTGAAGGGATCTTTCAAATAGCCGGCATATCCGGCGACCGCGCAGCCGGCAAGCAGAAACAGCAGACCTACCGCGAGGAATCGGACTTTGAGCTCCAGCCGCTTAACTCGCTTTCTTCGGCATTTGAGCGAAAAAGGCCTCCGCACCTTTTTTGACCTCCTCGTCGGTCAGGTCCCGCGTATGCGTGGCGATCATCCAAGAATAACCGAATGGGTCCTTGAGATGTCCTGCGCGGTCTCCCCAGAACATATCGGCCACCGGCATCGTTACCTTGCCGCCGACGTCGATGGCTTGTTTGAACGCTGCATCCACGTTTGGCACGTAGACGAAGAGACCGATCGGGGAGTCGCCGAGCGTTTCGGCGCTCTTGCACCCCGGGTTTTCATCGCCCATCATCAGGATCGAATCGCCGATCTGGAGGGTAGCATGCATGACCCCTTGCCCGCTCGGGTTCGGGAAGAAATCCAGCACCTTCGCTCCAAACGCTTTCTTGTAAAAGTCGATCGCCTTCTGCGCATCCTTGAACGTCAGCGTCGGCGTGACTGAGTGATACCCTTCCGGAATCGGTTTAGCCATGGTTTTTCCCTCCGCAGCCATTTTAGCGCTCCCAAAAAGCAAGCGGCCACACCGTTTCTGATGCGGCCGCCTCAAAGTGGCTCCCCCTCTTAGACGCGTTTCGCAACCCATTCGAAGCTCTCAGAACCGAAATTTTGGAGATCGGGAGGTTGCTGAAAGAATCGGAAGAAGAGCTTATGTTGCGAGTTTCTTGAGCTGGGCGATAAGTTCCGGAAGCCGTGTCGTGACGGTCTCC
>CAZKNC010000035.1:0-8897 GCA_964553935.1 uncultured Planctomycetia bacterium
GACGGATGGCCGCTTGCCGTTCAGGAGTAATCCTCATCTCTTCCCGAGTATATTTGCCGTCGGCTCCCTTGCGGACTACCGTCACAATGCCTTCCCGTGCAGCCCGAGTGATAACGCGGTGGGCTTCCAGCTGGTCTTCAATGGTGTACGGGCGTCCAAAGCGGGCCCGCCAATCTTGATCCAATTGAACCGGATCCGTCCCCGAAATAAACATGTCCGCTCCCGCCTCCAATGCCAAAAAGGCGGCATAGCCGATTCCCAAGTTGTCGATGATGGCACCCATCTCCAAGGCATCGGTAATGATGATCCCGTTAAAACCCATCTCTTTCCGGAAGAAACCAAGGACAGCGGGAGAAATGGTTGCCGGGGTAACCTCCATTTCAATGGTTTTTCCCGGATTCCGGGCATCGGGAACTTCCACTTTGATCCTGGGAACACCGGGGGCGTCCCGGAACGCGTTGGGATAAGCCACGTGAGAGGGCATGATCGCGGGAGCGCCGGCGGCAATGGCCTCTTGCAGAGCGATAATTCCGCCGATTTGACCGCGAGGCCGGAGGTCCACCGCCATTCCATAATGGGTATCGAAACCGGTGTCTCCATGATCCGGAACATGTTTTGGAGTGGTCGCCACTCCCTCATCTCGGAAACCCTTGATCAGAGCGGCCGCAACGGCTCCTACCGCAGCAGGATCTTCTCCAATGGACCGGTTCGCAATGACTGGATTTGAAGGATTACTGTTGACGTCGATCACGGGCGCCAAAGTCCAGGTCGCTCCCCACGTTCGAAGTTCGCGACCAACCGCTCGTCCCTGTTCATACGCCAGGCGCAATCCCAGTTCACGATTGGCGGCATAAATGGCACCCAGTGCCATGTTGCCGGGAAACATCGTCGCCCCTTTAACGTTCGTGTAAAGCCGGCCTGTTTCAGCATCCAAATTAAGAACCGGCATTCGCTTTCCTAATCGTTGTGCTTCTTGAAAGATGGCCCCAACCATGCGGGCGGTTTCTGCCGCGTTGCCGAGATTGTAATCGTAGACCGTCATGGCACCTACTTGCTCATCGAACAGCAAGTGGCGTGCACGCTCATCCTGCAAAGGGGCTGTTCCAATCCATCCCATACTTTGAAACAGGGCGACTTTCTCTTCCAAAGAAAGAGTGGCCAGAATTCGATCCAATTGCTCGACGGTGGGTGCCGGCGGCTGCGCAGAAACCGAAAAAGGCGCGGCCAGTGTGGCGGCAACTCCGGCAGCTGCAGCCAGAAAACTCCGACGGGTGCGGGGGGCATCCTCCTCCAGGCCGGTGAGGGACGCGGCTGGAGCGGAACCTTTCAGGGCGGCGGCTAATTCCTGCTCCTCCAAACCGGAGTCCTTCGTTTGGATTTCGCGCAGGGCGTGGCTGCGGCTGAAGGAGGCCGCACCATTTCCTGCAGCCGGTTCCCGGCTGCCACGGTCAAGGGCGGAGTTGGGCAGAGTGAGTGCGAGGGCGACGAAAAGAGCGAAGAAACGGGTGAAGAAATCTCGCTTGGAGTGGTTCATGGGTTTGTTACCCGCAAGAATACCCGGCGGCAGGAGTGCTGTCAAGGGATTTAGAGAATATATACTGGCTATATAATTACACTAACTTAACGGCCATCCTTCGACAAGCTCAGGATGAACGGCTGGTTTACTTTGCGCGTTTCCGCGCGGAGGCCGTGCGGCAGGTCCAATCCCCCGTGGACACCATTGGCCGCCAATTCCTCGAGGAGCCGCCAGTGGCGTTCGGTAAAACCATGGGCATCGCCTTTAAGGCGGCGGACGGCCAGTCGGAACAGCTCCCGGCGCAGGGCCGGATGGGCCTGCCGAAGCTTGGCCCGGTCCAACCGGACCAGCTGCTTGCGAACGCGGGCGGTCGATCGGAAGTGTGAGGCGGTTTCCTGATTGATCCAGTCAAGCTCTTCCCGAATCAGCTCGGCCAGCGCGGCCAGATGCTTCCGCAGTTGAGGGTTGTATTCCCGCTCAAGCTGGGGAATCAACTCTCGCCGAATCCGGTTTCGGGTGTACCGAGCGGCAAGGTTGCTCCGATCCAAAAGGGGGCGAACTCCCTGCATCTTAAGAAAAGTTTCCACCTCCTGCCGAGAAACAGCCAACAGAGGCCGAACAAACCGAATCCCCTGCCCGCCGTCGATTCGGTGGCGGGTCCCCTCCGTTCGGACCGGAGGGATGCCGGCTAAACCAGCCAGCCCGGTTCCCCGCAGGATCCAGAGAAGGACCGTTTCGGCCTGGTCGTCCCGCGTGTGGCCCAATGCGATGGTGCCGCATCGGTATTTCCGAGCGACTGAAAGCAGGGCCGCGTAGCGAACCCGCCGGGCGGCCGATTCCGGAGATTCTTTTTTTCCACGGCGGACTTTTCTGGAAACGATCGTGACCGGAATACCCCATTGCCGGCCCAATTTCCGGACCTGCGCGGCTTCCCGGCAGGCCGCCGAAGGACGCAAACCATGATTCACGTAGATCGCCCGCAACGTGAGATTGAGATCGCTGCGGAGGGCGACGAGGACGGAGAGCAGCGCCAGCGAATCCGGCCCACCGGAAACACCAACCAGAACGCGGTCTCCGCGGCGGAACATCCGGTGACGGGAAACAACGGCGCGGACGGCGGCTGGAAGATCACTCTGCATGAAATCGCATCCCGCGTCTAACGATATGCTTCGCGCCGATGATCGAGCGCCGTAAAATAAAGGGTGCGATCGTTCTCATGAATTTCGTAGAAGAACCGCCAGTCTCCGATACGATAGCGCCAGGTTTCGGGCACCCAATTCTGCAGTTTTCGGATGTTTTTGCCGACATGAGGTTCATGCCGAAGCTGAAGGTAGACGTAATTCTCCAGTTTTTTTCGGACCGGCGCCCGAACGGAAGGATCCAGCTTTTCGAGATCGGCAAGAAACCTGCGAGTCTCGAAAATCCGGTACCGGAAATCAACCAACCAATCGTCCCCGCCTCAAGCGAGCATCCCGAGAGCCCTCTCGAAGCCGACGAACCAGACCCTTGCCTGACTGAATGGCTGCCATTTCTACATCACCCACAAACTGGCACTCTTCCAAATGTTTGAGCGCAGTCGTCACAATCCAGTTCGCCAGAGGCCGGTGGTCCTCCTCGGCCAAATGACGGAACTCCCGGTAGACCGGATCTTCCAACCGCAAGGTAATCGTTTTAGCCATGAATATATTCCTTTTCGTTCACTTTAATTCTATCCGAATATAACCTAAAAATCAAGGGGGAAGTGGTGGCGGCGAGTGGATTTGAACCACTGACCAAGGGCTTATGAGTCCCCTGCTCTACCGGGCTGAGCTACGCCGCCGTCGCGCCATGTCATTCAGGGATGGGTCTCGGAAAAGCAACCTGGTCGGACGGGGGACTGAGAAAATCATAACGAGCAATCACCCGCTTGGTGGGACCCGCCTGACAATCGCCGCGCTGATGAACAAACATGTCGACAATGACCTTGCCGTCCCGTTCCTTTAAAGAATTTATAATCGCCGAATGGCCCAGATAAATGGATTGCTTATGCACGAACCTCTGGCCGTCATGAATCAAAAAAGCCAGTGAGACTTCGTCACCGATTCCATAGCTTTCGCCGATAATCACAGCCGCGTCCTTGTGACCATCCCAGTCAAAATCCCCAAAAACATACCGGTCCATGTAATAGAGCGAAAGACTGGCATGATTACGGTAACTCCGAATTTCACGTGCCCCATCGACTAATTTCATTTTCACGGGCCTGCCCAAATAATCTGTACTGTACGTTGAATTAGAAAATATCTTGTGAGCAGCAACGGCAGATCGATGATGGAACAGGGCGATTAAAAACAACGACAGACAGAAGACAGCTGCGAATTTTCTCATCCCGTCTTCTTATCGCAAATCAATACAGGTCTATCATCGATCGTGCGCCAGCGTCCTTCATCTTCAGCGCAGCGATACGAACCCTGTTTTAACTTGCCTTGCTTAAGCTTCTTCCCTGTTTTTGACTTCTGCTTAAATTCGACTTCATTCAAAAGAATTTCTTCCACGTAATTTATTGCTTCTTTATTCTTGCCTTTTTGGGCACCTGCGGCTTCAATGAAATTTCGAACATCTTGCCATAGCTGAGGATTCCTGCCTGCTTCAGCAGCGAGATGCTGCGCACGGGCAACATATCCCTCACCTGCATTGTAGGCACCCAGAATAAATTTCCTGCGCTCGGAAACACTCCGGATAGGGATCGGTTCTTTCTCTCGTCCCAACTTCGCCTTTCCGGTGAATAACCTACTGAGAACATTTAAATATTTGACTGCTGCAGACGAGGCAAGACCCATGTCAAAACGTTCGTCCTTCTTCTTTGACACCTTTAATCCGAACCGTTCCGCGGTGCGTTTTTTAAATTGGAAATGCCCCGCAGCTCCTTCGGATCCCGGCTTTCCCATCAGCGTTCCAAAGCTACTCTCCTGTCCGTATACAGCTTCGAGAGTATGGACTGTAAGATGATCGCTCTCCAGAAATTGGGAGGCGGTTTCCAGCGCTTTTCGCACACGAGGAGTCTCACGTTCAAGCCAGACATCAACGTCGGAACGCTTCTTTGTCATCGAGCGATCCCTTCCCCTGCTCTACCGGGCTGAGCTACGCCGCCGTTGAATCCAACCTCCGCCCAGGACAATATCGCCGTCATAGAAGACTGCGGCCTGGCCGGGGCTCACCGCGCGCTGGAGCGGCTGGCCGAATTCCACCCGAACGGAAGACGGGCCCTCCGGAACCAGACGTGCAGAAATTTTATCACTGTGGGAACGAATTTTGACCTGCGCGTTCATCGGCTCGGACAGCTCCGGAATCGCCATCCAGCGGACTTCAGAAACGCGGAAACCGCTGGCGGCCAGCTCCTTCTCCTCGCCGACCACGATCCGGTTGCGAACCGGATCCAGCTCCAGAACGTATAGCGGCACGGCATGCGCGATTCCCAATCCTTTGCGCTGACCCACCGTGTAGGCGCCGATCCCCTGATGCGTGCCCAGTAGGCGGCCCGAGCGGTCGACGATCTCTCCGGGCGTAAACGCTTCCGGAACACGCGCGCGCAAAAAACCCTGCGTGTCGCCGTCGGGAATGAAACAGAGTTCCATCGACTCCGGCTTGTCGGCGACCTGCAGACCGGCCTGCCGCGCCAACTCCCGAACGCGCGGTTTTGGAAGATCTCCCATCGGGAGGATCAAAGAGGACAACTGCTCCTGCGTCAATTGAAACAACACGTAGGACTGGTCTTTCTGCCGATCGACCGCTTCCCGCACTGTATAGCGCTGGCGCCGCTCATCCCAAAGCACGCTGGCGTAATGGCCGGTGGCAAACCTGCGGATCCCCAGCGCCTCCGCCTTCTCCAGCAAAAGACCGCTCTTGATCTTCCGGTTGCAGACCACGCAGGGGTTGGGGGTCTCTCCCTTCCGGTACGTCTCGATGAAATAGTCCACCACGTTTGTCTTGAATTCCGCCGAGGCTTCCACCACGTAAAAAGGAATGCCCAGCCGGTCGGCCACCGCGCGGGCGTCTTCGACGTCCCGGGTGGAACAACAAGTCTGCCCCTTGGGCACGGTGTCGCACATCTCTTTGGGCCAGGTCTTCAAGCTCATCCCGACCACCTCGTAGCCCTGTTCCTTCAGGAGATAAGCGGCAACGGAAGAATCCACCCCTCCGCTCATGGCCACGACGACCTGCTCCTTCATTCTTCTTCTCCCCGAAGCGATTGTTTAAACTGCTGAAGTTCTTCTTCGTTCATGGAGAAACTCTCTTTTCGGGACGGAAACTTCCCGGAGGAAACCGCTTTTCGAAATTCCCCCACCGCTTTCAGGATCGCCTGATCGAGCCGGGCGAACGTCCGCGCGAATTTCGGATGAAAGGCCCCGGTCAGATGGAGCAGGTCGTGCGTGACCAGGACCTGCCCGTCACAGGCGGCTCCGGCGCCGATGCCGAGGGTCGGGATGCTCAGCCGGCGGGTGATTTCCCGGGCCACCTCGGTCGGAATGCATTCCAGCACCACCGAGAAACAGCCGGCCTTCTCCAGCTCTGCGGCGCTTTCGATCAATCGCCGAGCGGTCCTGGCATCCTTGCCCTGCACTTTGAAACCGCCCAACTGCGCGGCCGTCTGCGGCGTCAAACCCAGATGCCCCATGACCGGGATGCCGGCGGCCGCGATCGCGCGGACCGCCTCCAGGGATTCCGGAGAACCCTGCCCTCCCTCCACCTTCACCGCGTCGCAGCCGGCTTCTTTCAGAAAACGGCCGGCGTTGCGCACGGTCTCTTTTCGGGCGATGTTGAACGACATGAACGGCATATCCCCGATGACCAGCGCTCGCGACACGCCGCGCCGGACCGCGGAAGCGTGATGCAGCATCGCTTCCAGCGTGACGGGAACTGTGCTGGCGTACCCCAACGCCACCATGGCCAGAGAATCGCCGACCAGGACCAAGTCGATTCCGGCCTGATCGATCAAACGAGCGGTCGGCGCATCGAAGGCGGTCAGCATGGTGATCTTCTGCCCGCGCCGTTTCTTCTCCAGAAGGCCGGGCAGTGTCACACGGGAGGACTCAGGCATGGGGGAGCTGAAGTTTAAACGCTTCGACGGTGTTGCGCATGAGCATGGCCACCACGACCGGCCCCACCCCGCCCGGCACCGGCGTGATGAAATCGGCAACTTTGATGGCCTCTTCGAATTCCACGTCCCCTTTGAGCTCACCGTTGACGACGTTGGTCCCCACGTCGATCACGACAGCACCGGGCCGGATCCAGGAACCTTTGATCAGATGCGGTTTTCCGACCGCGACTACCAGGATCTCCGCCCGGCGCACGTGCTCCATCAGGCGTCCCCGCTCCGCGGTGGCGACGTGGCAAACGGTCGTCGTGCAAAAACGATCCAGGAGCAGCAGGGCCACCGGTTTGCCGATCAGTTCGCTGTGGCCGACGATCACCGCCTCTTTTCCGTACAGGTCTGCGCCCGTCGCGTTGATCAGTTCCAGGATCGCCAGCGACGTGCAGGTGCCGATGCGGGACCAGCCAAACATCGCCTGCCCGATGTGTTGGGGGTGGATCCCCTCCACATCTTTGCGGGGGTCCAGCGCGGCCGAGATCTCCCGAGCGTCGATGCCGCTCGGCAAAGGGAACTGAATGGTGACACCGGTAATGGCCGGATCGGCGTTCCATTCCTGGATCTTCCGGATCAGCTGCGGCTGAGTGACGTCCGCCGGCAGGCGCTCCAGCCGATAGCCGATCCCCAGCGCCGCCGCCGCTTTTGTTTGAGAGCGGACGAACAGATCGGCCGCCGAATGCATCCCCACCTGAACCGTGAGCAGAGACGGACCGCAGCCGTGACGGCTCTTCAGCTGAGCGATCTCTTTTCCAAGCTGGTCAAAAATCTTCGCGGCGATCGCCCGTCCGTCCAGAATCTGCCCCAATACTTTCGCCTTACTCATTTCCGATTGATCTCCACCATCGCCTGAGCCGCTTCCGAGGCCCCTCGCAAAAGAGCGGTTCCCGCCTTCAAATCCGACCCCAGATAGGGACCCGTCTGCCGGCTTAAATTCCTGAGAAGCTGCGAAGCCTTCGCGGCTTTCCGTCCGATCTCGGCCGGGCAATCCATGGCTTTTTTGCGAGCATTCAGAAGCCCCTGTCCCGTCCGCTGTGCCTTCACCAGAGCCCGATAAGCCCGCGCATCCTCCGCGATGAGCCGTTCCAACCGCCGGCCGAGAGCATCCAACCGGCCCAAATCGCGGCGCAGGGTACGCCGCTGAGCGGAGGTCATCTTCGGACGCGACAGAAGAATGCGGCCCACCATGGTTCCCAGCGCGCAGCCCAGGGCACCCGCCAGCGCAGCCGCGGATCCTCCACCTGGAGTCGGATCGGAAGAACCCAGCCGCCCGAGAAATCGCTGAACAGACCAGGAGGAAGAGACGTCGGGCATGGTTAGAACAAACCGGTGATCCGGCCGTTTTCGTCGATGTCCAGCTTCTCCGCCAACGGGTGCTTCGGCAGCCCGGGCAGGGTCAGCAGTTTCCCGGTCATCGCGATCAGGAACCCCGCCCCCGCCGCCACGCGGACGTGCCGGACCTTGAGCTTCCATCCGGAGGGGGCTCCTTTTACCTTCGGTTCATCGCTGAGAGAAAGCTGGGTCTTGGCCATGTTAATGGCGAGCCCTCCGAAACCATCTTTCGTGAGCCGCTCGATGTCGGCGGGGGCCGATTCCACATACTCCACGCCGTCGGCCCCGTAAATCTCCCGCGCAATCGCCTCGATCTTGGTCTTGATCGGCTGGTCGAGCGAATAGATCGGGTGATAGCTGGCCGACTTCTCCTGCAGGGCGCCCATCACCTCCTGAGCCAGCGCCAGGCCCCCCTCCCCGCCCTGTTCCGAAACATTGGAAATCGCGCAGCGGACCTTGAGCCCCAGGCAGTGTTCCTGAATCAATTTCAGCTCGGTCGGCGTGTCCTGCGTGAAGCGGTTGATCGTAACCACCGGCACCAGTCCGAACTTGCGCACGACGCCCAAGTGCCGCTCCAGGTTCTCGAACCCTTTGGCAAGCGCCCGCATGTCTTCTTTACCGGAGGAGGCCTCCTCCAGAGAGAGCCCGCCGTGCACCTTTAAAGCCCGCGCCGTGAGCACCACCACGGCCACCTCCGGTTTGAAACCGGCCGACCGCGCCACAATATCGCAGAACTTCTCGAGCCCCAGGTCGGTGCCGAACCCGCACTCGGTCACGCAGTAGTCGGCCAACCGCAGGGCCAGCTCATTGGCCAGAATCGAGTTGGTACCGTGGGCCAGGTTGGCGAACGGCCCCGTATGGATGAAGACCGGCTGGCCTTCCAGCGTCTGCACGAGATTGGGTTTGACCGCGTCCTTGAGCAGCAGC
>CAZKNC010000035.1:8907-9650 GCA_964553935.1 uncultured Planctomycetia bacterium
ACCGCCTTCACCTGCTCCGCCGTGATCGGGCGGCTCTTCCGGTCGTATGCCACCACCATCCGCCCCAAACGCTTCCTCAGGTCCTGGAAACCGGTCGCCAGCGCCAGGATCGCCATGATTTCGCTGGCCACGGTAATGTCAAAGCCGGTCTCATGCTTGAAGTAGCCGATGCCGCCCATCCCGGCCACGATATGGCGCAGGTTCCGATCGGGGATCTCGGTAACGCGCCTCCAAAGGATCTGCTCGGGGTCCACGTCCAGGTCGCCGCCGTTGATCACCTGATTGTCCACCATGGCGGCCAGCAGGTTGTGAGCCGTGCCGATGGCGTGGATATCGCCGGTAAAATGAAGGTTGATGTCGTCCATCGGCAGGATCTGGGAGAAACCGGAGCCGCAGGCGCCGCCCTTGACCCCGAAGATCGGGCCGATCGCCGGCTCCCGCAGCGTCAGGATCACCTTCTTGCGCAGGCGTCCCATCGCCTGGGTCAGCCCGATCGCGGTGGAGGTCTTCCCTTCTCCGCCCTCGGTCGGGGTGATCGCCGTGACCAGGATCAGCTTGCCGTACGGCCGGCTCTGGACCCGCTCGAGCGCCTTCAGAGAAACCTTGGCCTTGTACTGGCCGTAGGTCTCCAGCTCCTCCAGACGCAGCCCCGCTCGCCGGGCGATCTCAATGATCTGGAGCGGCCGGGCCGCCTGGGAGATCTCGATGTTTGATGAAAGTTTACGGACTGTTTCGAGAGGCAT
>CAZKNC010000036.1:0-9650 GCA_964553935.1 uncultured Planctomycetia bacterium
GAACAACCGTTCGTGGGGAGCTTATCGAACCACGAACGGTAGATTTCTTAGCGACAATTGGTTTTATTTTTACCGGGGCTTTAACGGATTTTGCGGCGGATTTGGTTTTCTTCTCCGCCGTTTTCGGTTTCGCGGCGGCAACCGGTTTCTTTTTCGCTGCCGGCGGCGTCATGCTTTCTCCCCTTCATCCGGCGCGGCCGGAGGCGGGGTTTCCGCTTCCAGCTTGCGCATCGCCTCTTTAGCCGCTCCAATCAATTTTTCCGCGGCCTTGTCGCCCACCCCCTTGATCTGCACGAGCTCTTCCACGCCGGCTCGAGCGATCCGGTCGACCGTTTTGTAGCCGCTTTCCTCGAGCGCCTCAGCCAGCTTCGGCCCGACCCCCGGAAGCTCGGCGACGGAAAGCTTCGCCAGCTGTTCGAGCTGCGTTCGCGTTCGAACGTCGATCTCCACCCCGGTCAGTTTCGCCGCCAGACGCACGTTCTGCCCGCGTTTGCCGATGGCCAGAGAAAGCTCGGCATCATCGACGAGTACCTCCACCCGCTTTTTGTCGGGAGAAACATGAATCTCAACCGTCTTGGCCGGGGACAGGGCACCGGAGACGAATTCTTCCAGTTTCGGGTTCCATCGGATCACGTCGATCTTTTCGCCGTGCAGTTCCCGAACGATGTCCTTGACGCGGGTGCCGCGCATTCCCACGCAGGCGCCCACGCTGTCGATCTTCTCATCCTTGCTGGTCACCGCCAGCTTGGCCCGGTCCCCGGCTTCGCGGGCGATCGATTTGATCTCCACGATGCCGGACCCGATCTCCGGAACTTCCAGCTTGAACAGCTCCACCACCAGGTTGGGGTGGGCTCGGGAAAGAACGATCTGCGGACCCTTGGCGGTCTTATTGACCTCGATGCAGTAGGCGCGGATCCGGTCACCGGGCCGGAAACTTTCCTTCGGAGACTGCTCCCGCTTCGGCAGAATGGCCTCCGTTTTCCCAAGATCCACGATGATCGCTCCGCGATCGAACCGATGCATGGTCCCGGTGATCAGAGAACCGGCCCGAGGGGAGAACTCCGTGAAGATGGCGCTGCGTTCGGCTTCGCGGATCTTATGGAAGATGACCTGCTTGGCGGTCTGAGCGGCGATTCGGCCGAAGCCGGCACTGGGAAGCTCCTTGCCGTCGGAAATAATCTTGATGGCGCCGGAATCGCGGTCGATCTTGACCGCCACCTCCGTGACCGATGGGCCCAAGACCTTGCGGGCAGCGCTCACCAAAGCCGTCTCAACGGCCTCGATGATCACCTCGCGGTCGATTCCCTTCTCCCGCGTCAATTGGTCCAAAATGGCCAACAGTTCGGCGCTCAACTCTTCCCCCCTTACAGCCGGATGTCTTGAACCGCGTGCGTGATTTCACTTAACAAGATCGGAAGTTTATCCCCGTTGTCCAACCGCAGGACCACGGTTTCCTCATTGGCGCTCAACACTTCCCCCTGGTGCTCCTGCCCGCCGGCCACCGGAACCACGGTCCGCACCTTCACGCGGCGGCCGATCACCCGCTCGTAATCGGTCCAAACCTTCAAGGGCCGGTCCAATCCGGGCGAGCTGACTTCCAACAGATACCGGTCCGGAATGACGTCATGCTCTTCCAAGACCGCGCCGATGGCCCGATTCAGACCGCTGAGCTGTTCCAGTTTAACGCCGGAAGCGGTGTCCACCAGACAACGGACCAGCAGACGCCCCCCGCCTAAGTGGCAGGTCAAATCGACCAGTTCCACCTGACGAGCCTGCAAAATGGGGCTAATGAGCTCCCGGATCCGCTGGATAAGAGCTGTTTGATCCATCTAAATCATCCTGGAATAAAAAAGTGGGACGCAAAGGTCCCACTTCTGATCCCACGGATCTTATTATCGGGCGGCGGGGACGCCCCTGTCAAGGAGCTTTTTCAACAGGGGCAGGACTTCAGTGGGTTTTAGAAAAGAAGGTTCAGACTCCGTACGCATCTTAACTTCGACTACTAATTTCTGTAACGTCTTACTGCTTATGACGATACGAACTGGGAAACCGATCAGGTCGGCGTCTTTCATCTTAACGCCTCCGGAGAGGTCCCGGTCGTCCAAAATGACCTCTAAACCGGCTTCCACCGCCTCCCGGTGCAGGATTTCAGCCGCCTCACGAACCGCCGCGTCATCGGAGTTGATCGGAACCACCACGGCCAGGTAAGGGGCCAGCGAAACGGGCCAGCGGATGCCGGATTCGTCCTGATGCGTTTCAATGACCGCCGGAATGACCCGGGAAACGCCGATGCCGTAGCAGCCCATCATGAACGGCTTCTGCTTGCCGTCCTCATCCAGAAACGTCGCCCCCATGGAAGCGGAATATTTCGTTCCCAGCTGAAAGATGTGGCCCACTTCGATGGCGGACAGAAGTTTGAGCGGTTTTTTACAGCGGGGACAGGGCTCATCCCCCTTGAGGTCGCCCTGGGAGCCGGAAGCGGCCTGAATCTGCTGAAGCGCTTTGTCCTTGGACGCGGCGTAGGAACAAGCCGAGCATCGAACGACCGTGTCTTCCCCGCTGGGGGCCATCACCATGAACTCATGGGAATCGCTCCCGCCCATGACGCCGGTGTCGGCTTCCACGGCAATTGCGGACAGCCCGCATCGTTCAAAAATCCGAGTGTAGGCATCGTACATCCGCTCGTAGTTGACCGCGAGTCCCGCCTCGTTCCGGTCAAAGCTGTAGGCGTCCTTCATCAGGAACTCGCAGGAGCGGATGACGCCGAACCGGGGGCGGGGCTCGTCGCGGAATTTGGTTTGGATCTGATAAAGGGTTTTGGGCAAATCCCGGTACGAGCGCAGTTCACCCATCACCAGATCGGTGATGACCTCTTCATGGGTGGGACCCAGGACCATTTCCTTCCCGTGCCGGTCCTTGAAACGGATCATCTCCGTTCCCATCTTTTCGTAGCGGCCGGAGCGCTTCCACAGTTCCGCGGGCTGAAGCGCGGGAAGAAAAACTTCTAAAGCCCCGGCCCGGGTCATTTCTTCCCGGACGATCCGGATCACCTTGTGAAGGACCCGCGTCCCCAGGGGGAGATAGGAATAGGTGCCGGCGGAAAGTTTGCGGATCAAGCCGGCCCGAAGCATCAGCCGGTGGCTGACGATCTCGGCTTCCGTCGGTGTTTCCCTTAAGGTAGGAATATAGGCCAGTGACCAGCGCATCAGGAAGGATCGACCCATTTGCCGTGGACCTTGATCAGCTCCACCAATCGGTGGGTGGCCTCGGCGCCGGGAATGCCGCGCTCGACCATTTCCTTGCCGACGTATAAATTCACCGTGCCGGGAGAGCCGCCCACGTAGCCGAAATCGGCGTCGGCCATCTCGCCGGGACCGTTGACGATGCAGCCCATCACCGCGATCTTGACCCCCTTCAAATGGCCGGTGCGGGCTTTGATCGCTTGAGTGACCGGTTCCAGGTCGAACAGCGTCCGACCGCAGCCGGGACAAGCGATGTACTCGGCTTTGACCGAACGCAGGCGCGCCGCCTGCAGGAGGTTGTAGGAGAGCGTCAGGATCCTCTGCGCCGAAAAACCGGACCGGATCACCACCGCGTCGCCGATTCCATCCACGAGAAGACCGCCCACCTGGACGGCCGCTTCAATGAGAAACGCCAGAGGAAACGCTCCACCAGAGGCGGATCCGCCTTCGGCGGAGAACCGGCGAGCGTCCCACACCAGCACGATCGGCCGGTTATCCCCGGCCGCGTCCAGCCGTCGGACCAGATCCCGGCCTTCTCTGAGGAGCTCTTCCGCTTGAAGAATGTGAAATTTTTCAAGAGCTGGGGACAGTCCCCCTTCGGGGACAGTCCCCAGAACGAACTCACAAGGAGTATCTTTGCTGCCGGCCAGCCGCGGATGCGGGTAATCGCCCTTGAACAACCCCACCTTCACCGATTCCTCACCACCGATCACGAGGGTTTCATACAGCGCGGGACGGGACAGCCGTCTTTGCCATCGAAAAGGATCCCGCGGAACGCCGACCGTTTTCCCCGCTTGCCAGCGTTCCTGAGCCCATTGAGCCAGCGCCCGGGCCACCGGAACCTCCTGGACCGGATTCTCCGTCAGCGAGACTCGGATCGTATCGCCGATTCCTTCGGCCAGCAGGACCCCGATCCCTATCGCCGACTTGATCCGCGCGTCCTCCCCCTCGCCGGCTTCCGTCACGCCCAAATGAAGCGGATAAGGCGCCCCATGACGATCCAGCGCGTCCACGAGCAAACGGTTGGCCTGCAGCATCACCACCGGATTGGAGGCCTTCATCGAAAAAACAACGTTCCGAAAGTCCAGCGACTCGGCCACGCGCAGATATTCCATCGCCGACTCCACCATCCCTTCAGGGGTGTCGCCAAACCGGTTCATGATCCGGTCCGAAAGGGATCCGTGGTTCGTGCCGATGCGGATCACGCGGCGCAGGGTTTTGCACTTCTCGATGAGGGGGGTGAACCGCTGGACGATTCGGGCCAGCTCTTCCTGATACTGCTCATCCGAATATTCCCGCTGGGTGAACTGCTTGGAGTCGGCAAAGTTGCCGGGGTTGATCCGGACTTTTTCCACGTACTCAGCCGACTCGAGCGCAGCTTTTGGATTAAAGTGGATGTCCGCCACCAAGGGCGCAGAGATTCCCCGCCGGGCCAGCTCGGACTTGATGGCTTCCAGCGCCTTGGCTTCAACGGTCGTCTGCGCGGTGATCCGGACCAGATCGCAGCCGGCTTTCACCAGCTGTTCGGCCTGATCCGCGGTGGGAATCACCTCCTGCGTGGTCGTGGTGGTCATCGACTGGACCCGCAGAGGAGCTCCCCCGCCGATTTGGACGGAACCGACCTGGACCGGAAGACTCCTGCGCTTCATGGATTTCCTCCGCCGAAAAGCGCCATGAGCCGGCCGCCGATATCAAACCGCAGAAGATCGTTGTACGTCACCACCGCCAGCAGAAGAAGCAGGAGCCCCAAGCCCACGCGCGTCATGGCCTCCTGCGCTCCCAGAGAGACCGGCTTCCCGCGCAGTTTCTCGACGGTGAGGAAAGCCAGGTGCCCGCCGTCCAGAACCGGGATCGGCAAAAAGTTGAACAGGCCGATGCTGGTGCTCAAAACCGCGATCAGATTCAGCAGAGCCACGATCCCCTGCTGGGCTACCGAGGAGGTGATGTAGAAAATTCCAATGGGACCGGTGAAGGATTCCTTGAGCGACAAAGCACCGGTAATGATGTTGAAGAGCGACTGCAGGGTCACCCAGGTCAGAATCCAAACCTGAGCGGCCGCTTTCATGACCGCCTGCGCCGCGGGATAGCGCTGGATCTTTACTTCATCGGAAGGAACCACGCCGATCATTCCCCGCCGCGTCACCCGGCCTAAGCCGCGGTGCTCGCTGACCCGCGGCTGAAGCGTGCGCGAGAAAAGCTCCTGGTCCCGCCGGATTTGCAGGGTGACCGGTTCGGTTTGGGCTTGAATCAGGCGGGTCATCTCTTCCCAAGTCTCCACTGGTTTTCCGTTGACCGACAGGACGCTGTCTCCCGGCCGGAGGTCCGCCGCGGCCGCGGGATAGTCTTGGAGCACCCGCCCGATCCGAGGGGTGGGAACCGGAAACCCGGCGATGAAAACCACGATGAACAGCAGAAAACCCAGCAGGTAGTTGATGGCGGGGCCCGCCAGCACGATGCACATCCGTTCTCCGATCGTCCGGCCTCGATACTCCCATGGATGAACCGGGCCTCCGGCTTCGGGGCTTTCCCCGGCCAGTTTCACGTAGCCGCCGAACGGCAGAAGGGATAAAGCATACTCGGTCCCCCGCTTAGTCCAGGTCAGCAGCCGGGGCCCGAACCCGAATGAAAACCGCTCCACCTTGACGCCGATCCATCGCGCCACCGCGAAATGGCCCCACTCATGGACCAGGATGATCAAGCTCAATGTGACGAGAAAAGCAAACCAGGAATTCATCCCACCGCCTCCAGAACTTGTTCGCGGGCCCAGGCATCCGCCCGCAGGATCTCCTCCAGCGAAGGATGAGCGACAATCCGCTGGCGACTCAGAATTCGTTCGATCACCGAGGGAATCCGCGTGAAAGGCAGGGAATCCTGCAGGAACGCCTGCACGCACGCTTCGTTGGCGGCATTGAGCGCCGCCGGCGCGGTTCCTCCGGCTCGGGCCGCGGCTCGGCCGAATTGAAGACAGGGGAATTTCTCGGGATCCGGCGCTTCGAAAGTCAGCTGTTTCCAGGCCACCAGATCCAGCGGCGGAAGCGAGGAAGACAGCCGGCGCGGGAAACTCAGCGCGTACTGGATCGGAATTCTCATGTCGGTGACGCCCAGCTGGGCCAGCACCGAACCGTCGATGAATTCCACCATCGAGTGCACGATCGCTTCCGGATGAACCACCACCTCGATCCGCTCCACCGGAAGATCAAACAGCCAGCGGGCCTCAATAACCTCCAGCGCCTTGTTCATCATGGTAGCTGAATCGACGGTGATCTTGGGCCCCATTTTCCAGCGCGGATGGTTCATGATCTCTTCTTTCTTCAAAGAGCCGAACCGCTCCGCCGGGATGGCCCTTAAGGGGCCGCCGGAGGTGGTGAGCAGGATTTTTCGGACCTCCTCTCCGGAATGCCCCTGCAGGCACTGGAAAATCGCCGAATGCTCGCTGTCGATCGGGAGGAGTGCCGCGGCGTTTTCTTTCGCTCGGCGAGTCACCAGCTCTCCGGCCATGACGAGCGTCTCTTTATTGGCCAGCCCGATCGCCCGCCCCCGCCCGATGGCGCTTAAGGTGGGCTTGAGCGCGGCCGCCCCCGTGATCGCCACCACGACCTGGTCCACGCCGTCCATGCCGGCCAGCGCTTCCACGCCTTCTTCCCCGATCAGCACTTTTCCCGGGAACCCGTCGAGACGGCGCTGGAGCTCCGCGGCCCGTGAGGCGTCCTGCAGGGCCACGGCCTTCGGGCGAAAACGCCGCACCTGCTCGGCCAACTCCTCGGCCTTGCTGCCTGCGGCCAGACCAACCACTTCAAATTGGTCGGGATGTTCCTCCGCAATTTTCAGCGTATTGACGCCGATCGAGCCGGTGGAACCCAGTACCGCGATTTTCTTCACGCTACATGCCCACCATAAATTTTTGAACGTAGAAATAGCAGATCGGCGATGTAAACAGTAGACTGTCCAGCACATCCAGCACGCCGCCCATCCCGGGAAGCAGCCGGCCGGAGTCTTTCACCTGACAATCCCGCTTGATCAGCGATTCGGACAGATCGCCCAGCTGGCCGGCAATTCCCAGCAGGAGACCCAAGACCAGCAAGCGCTCCAAAGGAACGCCCACAAAAACCGGTTTCAAGGCCGCCGCGGCCAGCAAACTGAACAGCAATCCTCCGATCGACCCTTCCCAGGTTTTGGAAGGGCTGATCCGCGGGATCAGCGTGTGCCGGCCCAAAAAAGAGCCGACAAAATAAGCGCCCACATCCCCGCCTTTGGTGATCAGCAAGAGCAGCGCCACCAGCCATTCGCCGCCCGGAAGGTTCGGTCCCTGCACAAACCGGAGCTTGATGAGGAAACTGAAGCACCAGGAGACGTAAAAGATGCCGAACAGCGCTGTCGAGACTCCGACAATCGCCTGCGAGCTGTCGTGCCGGCGCAGTTGAAGCAGAAACAGGGTCAGGAACGCCGACACCATGAAAAACAGCTCCCACCCTTTGGTCGGCTCGAAATTCAGCACGATCGAGAGCGGGATCAGCAGCCCCACCCCTAAACCGATCCACTGTTCGATGACGATCCCCTTGCGCCGGACGAGCGCGAAGAATTCGTTTAAACCCAGCCCGGTGAAAAGCATCGCGACCGCGGCGAAAACCCACAGGGGTGCCGCGAAAAGAACCCAGGCCACCATGAGGATCAGCGCTGAACCGGTCGCGAGCCGCTTGGCTAAATTCACCCTCCGAACCTCCTATCCCGCTGCTGATATTCGGCCAGCGCTTTGAGGAAATCTTCTTTGCCGAATTCCGGCCAGAACCGAGGCGTCAGATACAGCTCCGCGTAAGAGATCTGCCACAGCAAAAAGTTCGAGATCCGCTGCTCTCCGCTGGTGCGGATCAGCAGGTCGGGATCCGGCTGACCGTCGGTGTAAAGATATTTCCGGAACAGTTCTTCATCGATCTGACTGAGTTTAAGCTGGCCGGTTTTCACCCGTTCGGCGATCTCCCGCGCGGCCCGTACGATCTCGGCCCGGCCCCCGTAATTGAGCGCCAGGTTCAGTATCATTTTGCGGTTCTCACCGGTGGAGCGCATCACCTCCAGCAGATTTTTCTGGACCCCCTTGGGCAAACCTTCCAGATCCCCCAGGACGTTGAGCCGGATTTCATTGCGCATGAGGTTGGAGAGCTCCCGGCGGAGGTATTCGTTGAGCAGGCGCATGAGCGTCGAAACCTCGCCGGCGGGTCGTTTCCAATTTTCGACCGAGAAAGCGTAGAGGGTCAGCACGTCGATGCCCGCTTCCCGGGCCGCCTCCACCACGGAACGGACCGATCGAATCCCGGCCCGATGTCCCATCACGCGGGGCATCCCCCGGGCACGGGCCCATCGCCCGTTGCCGTCCATGATGATCGCCACGTGGCGGGGAAGCCGGGAATGATCCAGCCGGTTGGTTGTCATGGTAAAGGAGAAAACGTCCGGAAGATCAGCGGCGGGCGTCCGCAGGGACGGATCGCTCGCTGTACTGCCGCAGCCGCTCCGCCAGAGTGCGGCTGTTTTTCTGCTCTTCCAAGAGGGCCTGATTCAGGCGCTTGCCCAGCGTCAATGTGCGATCGTAGCGGCCTTCCATCCACCGGATTTTTTCTTCCAAAGTCCGGTTGTCGTGCCGCAGCTGCTGGAGCTGATGGCGCAGTAAAAACAACTCCTCCTCCGTGCTCTGACGCAGGGAGGAGGAGCCGAAGGCCACCACCAGTGCCACCATGGTGACCAGCGTGAGCGAAGCCGTGACGCCGCGGTACCGGTCTTCTATTTGTACTGCTCCAGCGAGCGGGCCTTTTCCACCAGCTCAGGCTCGCCAGACATTTCGCCGCGTCGGATCAGATCGCGCTCTCGCTTGGTCAGTTCCTTAGGCAGAATAACGATCTCCACCCGGCGGTTCTTGCGCCGGCCTTCCAGGGAATCGCTGGAGTCCACCGGCCGGTATTCGCCGTAACCGGAAGCCACCAGATGGCTGGGGTCCACCCCTTCCTCATCCAGGAAATGAAGAACGCTGGTCGCACGAGCGGTGGAAAGCTCCCAGTTGGATTTCCAGCCGGAGACCTTGATCGGCTCGTTGTCGGTGTGCCCTTCGATGCCGACATCCCGATCCGCCACTTTCTCCCGGATCACCGAAGCTACCTTGCTCAAGGCTTCCTGCGCCTTAGATTTCAGTTCCGTTTTGCCGGAATCAAAAAGAACCTCCGCCACGAACGTCAGCACCAGCCCCCGCTCGGCCATTTCCAGTTTCACCTGGCGGTCGGCGATTTCCTTCTTCAGTTGCTCGGAGGGCTGGTGGCCTTTGCGCAGGGCCACGAACGCTTTGATGATCTGGCCGCGCACCTCATCGGGTTTGCCGATCACCCCGGCCTCGGCCACCGCCGGGTGGGCGACGAGCGCGCTTTCCAC
>CAZKNC010000037.1:0-9481 GCA_964553935.1 uncultured Planctomycetia bacterium
TGCTGTTGGGAGACAAGGTGTCCGGAGCTCTCTTTACAACCGATGACCTGCAGGTGTTCCAGGTGCTGGCCAGTCAGGCGGCGCTGGCGATCGAGAACGCGCAGTTCTACGAAGAGCTCAAGAGGACGCAGACCGACCTGTTCCAGACCGCGAAAATGGCAAGCTTAGGCCATATGGCCGGCGGAATGAGCCACCAGATCAATAACCGGTTCCATGTGCTGACGATCCTGTCCGGCACCCTGCGGGCGGTGATGAAAGATATGGATCCCACGACGATGGACAAGGACAAGCTGAAGGAGATGTGGGACAAGGCGCTCGAAACCTTGGGCAAGGTGGAGGACAACGCGTTCCGGGGTGGAGACATCGTCAAGACCCTGCTGAAGTTCTCCCGGCCGTCGGGGGATTACAAGCCGGTGGTGTTGAGTCAGGTGGTGAAAGCGGCCAAGGATGTGGCGCAGTTCCGGGTGAATTTGGCGGCGATCGACCTCGTGGAGGATGTGCCGGAGACACTCCCGGCGGTGCGAGGAGACGCGAACCAGCTGGCCGACTGTCTGTTCAACCTGATGACGAACTCCTATGATGCCATGACGAAGAAAGCTGCCATGATCCAGGAAAAACAGCTCTCCCCCGCTCCGAACGACCCGGTTCCCTTCCGGGGAAGGATGTGGCTGAGGGGCTATATCGACAAGAAAGGGGACCGCTCCTACGTGGTGCTGGAGTTCCAGGACAACGGCGTAGGGATGACCCCTCAGGAGCTGGAAAGCTTGTTCGTGCCGTTCTTCACCACCAAAGCGACCGCCCAGAAAGGAACGGGGTTGGGGCTTTATGTGATCCAGCGGATCATCGAACAGCACGGCGGGGCGGTGACGGCCAGTTCCAAGTACGGGGTGGGAACCACCTTCACGTTCCGCCTGCCCGCTCCGCTGGAACCGGCGGCGGTGGAGCCCGCGCCTCAGACGTCCGAGCAGCAGGAAAAAACCGGGAGCTGATCATGACGCGCATGCTGATCGTGGATGACGAGCCGGAGATCCTGGAGGGAACCCGGTGGGCGTTCGAGGTGGCCGGGTTTGAAGTATATACGGCGGCCAGCGGGGAGGAAGCCCTGCCCCGAACGCGGTCGCTGAAACCCGATGTCCTGCTGATCGATTACAAACTGCCGGGCCTCACCGGGCTCGACGTGCTGAGGGAAGCCAAGCGGGAAGATCCCAAAGCCGTCGCCATCATGATTACCGGGCTCACGCATGAAGTGGACGACGTTGAAGCCGCTTCGCGGGAGTTCGGCGCGGCCGGGTTCCTGCACAAACCGCTTCAAATTCAGACGGTGCTGGAGATCGTTCGGGAGAAAATTCGCCCTTCGACAAGCTCAGGGCGAACGGGGAGGAATTGATGGCAACGTTACTGGTGATCGAGGATGAGCTGGAAGTGGTGGACGTGCTGAAGGATTACTTCAAGCACCACGGCGTCGAGGTAATCTCCGCTCCCACTGGCGAGGAAGGGCTTATTTTACTCGAGCAGAAGAAACCGGATCTCGTTCTGCTGGACATGAAGCTGGGAGCCGGGATCAGCGGGATGGAAGTGCTGAGGAAAGCGCGGGCGATGAACACGAAATCACAGATTGTGGTGGTGACCGCCGTGGATGACGAGAATGTGGCGAAGCTGGCCGCCGGATTGGGGGCCTCCGGCTACGTGACGAAACCGCTCACCCTGCAGGAGATCGAAAAAGTTGTTTTGTCCCGCTTGAAGTCGTAGCCGGTTTACCTCGTAACATTAGTCCCGCACCCACTTTACCTCGTAGCTGGCGCTTCGGCCCCGGGCCGGATTCTGCGTGAGCAGTCCTTTCTCCATCAGGTCGGAGATCTCCCGAAAGGCCGTCGCTCGGCTCACTTTCGCCATTGCCACATATTTCCGGGTCGTTAACCCACCCTGGAAGCCCCCCTCGCCGGCATCCAACAGCCGGTTGACCACCTTCCACTGGCGGGGGTTCAGATCAGCTTGATTGTGTCGCTGCCAAAAGGCGGCCTTGGCCAACACCTTACCGATGAGCCGTTCGGCGCGCCCAACCGCCCGAGCGTAACACCCGAGGTACCACTCCAACCACGGCGTCACATCGCCGCCGCCTTTTTGAGAGCGTTCGAGGACGCGGTAATAGTCGTTGCGCTCTTCCATGATCTGAGACGATAAACTGTAGTAGCGGACCGGTTGGCGTTCATCCTGGGCCAAGGCCATCTCGGTCAGCGCGCGGGCAATCCGGCCGTTGCCGTCCTCAAACGGGTGGATGGTTACGAAATACAGGTGCGCCAAGCCGGAGCGCAGCAGCCCCTCCTCGCTCCCGCCGCTTTCCTGCCACCACGACAGGAATCGCTTCATCTCCTGCTCCACACGATGGCCGGGTGGCGCTTCGTAATGCACCCGTTCTCGGCCCACCGTTCCCGAGACGACCTGCATCGCGTGCTGAGATCCACGCCACCGCCCGACGCGGATTTTGCGCAACCCGGAATATCCGGTCGGGAACAACGCCGCCTGCCAGCGCTTCAGCCGGGCAGCGGTAAGCGGAGCCGTGCAGCACTGGGTGGCATCCAACAGCGCCTCGACCAGCCCATCTACGGAACGGCCGGCCGGCGCCAGCCCGGCCGCCGGCAGTCCCAAATGCCGAGCGACAGAGGACCGCACCGAATTCCGGTCGAGCGGTTCTCCTTCGATCGCAGACGTGGTCACGGCCTCTTCCGTTAAAATATCCATCTGCGCCTCGCGGCCAAGTTTGAAACCGAGAGTGGCAACTTTCGCAAGAAGCTTCCCTTGCGCCAGACGGGCCTGGCTGATGAGCGGCAGGAGCGCCTTGCTGTCCCAGCGCAGCGCCGGCCATTGTTCCAGCTGCCAAAGGTAGGTGGTCATAATCGCCTCATTAATTGCTTCATTTTATGAAGCAATTATGCCACGGAATCGCTTCAAACGCAAGGGGCCTAGCGGCGCTGTTCCAGCGAGCGGGAGGTACTGCGCAGATCGTGGACGAGATCGCCACAGCCCCTTTGGGGCCTCGCGATGACGTTTCGCATCATTTGATGCGTTTGTATTAGAAATATTCTTGAAGCAGGCGCTGGAACCGCTCCAGCGGTTTGAGCCACGGAGGAACCTGGCTGGCCTTATCGGCTTGAGCCCGCGATCGAAAATGATAGCGAACCAAACCGACCGGGGTGGTGTCCTGAGCGCGTAATTCAAGCCCCGGAGAAAACTCGATCTCCTTCACGGTGCCTAATCGCACCGGCATGTTGAACAGTTCTTCCGCCATCTCCAGGAACCCTTCGCGCCGGGCCATGGGGCCCACCACCACGATGCCGGAGGCGCTGTCGAGGAACGTCGGGGTGGCCACCAGCCGGCGCTGAATCCGGGTCAGAAGCTCTTTCGCTTTCTGACGGACCAGATGAACCACCTGCCCCTGCGGAAAGGTCCGGACGGAAGCCCCGACCCCCGCCCGCAGTGGGACGTTGGCCCAGTCGGAGGAAGCGGGCACCGGCACCCCATCCGGGCCGACCACGACCGGCTGTTCCTCCAGCGTGCGGACCTGCTCCAGCAGATGCTCGGCCGAAACGCGCGGCAGTTTGAAGCTACGGCTCAAGCTCTCGATCAGATCTTCCAGTCCGCCGGGAAACAGGAAGGTCTCCCGGACCTGGCCGTCATCGAACAGCACCGCCTCCGTCTGGAACTCGCCGATCCGAATGAGCGTAACGCCGAGGTCCCGGTCCAGATCGGACAGCACCGCCTCGGCCGCGCCCAGCGACGGCAGGACGAAACCGCCCAGCTCCAAACCGGCCCGGCTTAAAACCTTGGCCAAGTTCTGAACCGCATGGCTCTGAGCGGTGACCAGGTGAAGATCGACGATCAGTTTCTTTCCGGCAAGGCCGATCGGATTGCGGATGCCGGTCTGGCCGTCCACGGTGAAACCGCGCTCGAACGAATGCAGGATCTGGCGGTCGTAATCGACCGAGAGGGACCGGCAGGTGGAGACCACTTTCTCCATGTCCTGGCGGGTGATGCCGGCCCCCGCGTCGGAAACCGGAATGGAAGCGTCGGCGTTGAAGCTTTTCAGATGCGCGGCCGGAAACGCGACGGTCGCAACGGAAACCCGGCCGGGAAGATTCCGCTCCAGCTGGCGGACCAACCGGGCGATCGCGTCCGAACATTCGATCGGATCGCTCAGACCCTCTTTTTCAAAACCCTGGGACGGAACGGAATCGACCGCGCGGAGGACCGGCTTCCCTTTCTCCTGCAGTTCACCGACCGCCGCGGTGAATTGCCGGGCGCCCAGCTCGAGGCCGGCGACGAGCGCGGGTTTCTTCATCGCCGCTTGGCCTTCGTTTTCTTTTTCGCGCGCTCGACGATCACGGGGTTTTCGTACCGGAGATCGACGTATTGGACCTGATCCAGGAGGTCGCGCCGGCGCACGATCAGCTCCCACAACTGCCGCCAGCCGTCTCCCAATCGATCGGAGCTGAACCGCACTTGAGAACCCTTTTCCAGATCGGCAACGAGGTCCTGGTCCCGGACGGCGAGCCGGCTCACCCGCCGGCCGGCGATCCCTTGGTCCCGATGGATCGTCGCCAACAGTTCGGAGGCCTTCCAAAAACCGAACGAATCCAGATTCTGGCCGAGGGTAAGCGGATCTTTCACCCGCTCCAGCACGAGCACCGGAAGAGAAGACATCGGCTGGGTGCCGGCATGGCCGACCACGTAGCCGTCGCCGCTGACCGGGACATATTTTCGGCCGGTGAAAAGCTGGGCCACGACCTGACGCGGATGCAGGGTCGCGACCAGCCGGTTGGGCAGGATCCGTTCCACCCGCTCCACGTCGGCGGCCGGGTAGCGCTGGCGGAACGCGCGGCTTAAGGCATCCAACTCCACGCTGAAGACGGAGACCGGCGGCTGGAGGCGGAACCGGGTGGGCGTATCGGAAGAAACACCCGGGGGCCAGCGAACCTCCACTTCGCGCACGAGAAAAGCCGGGTGGGAGAGAAACGCGTCGGTCACGTTTTGAGCAGCCGTGAGCAGCGCCAGGCCGGAAAAAAAGCTGACGCTGAGGAGAAGCCCTCTGCTGGAAACTTTTGTTTTTTTCATAGCATGCGCCGGCAGAGTTCCGCGAAGGGAATCCCCGCCGCCGCGGCCGCTTTCGGCAGGAGACTGGTCGGGGTCATGCCGGGAATCGGGTTCAATTCCAAGAGAACCGGACCTCGCTCCTGCGTCAGGATCATATCCACCCGGGAAAAAGAGCGGCAGCCGAGCGTCTCGTGCGCCCGCCGAGCCAGATCCTGCACCATCACCCCAACGGACTCCGGAATGGGTGCGGGCACAAGATATTCTGTCATACCCGGAGTGTATTTAGCCATAAAGTCGTAGAACCGGCGTTTGGGAACGACCTGAATGACCGGAAGCGGTTTGTCGTCCAGAAGGCCCACGGTCAGCTCCGGTCCCGGCAGATATTCCTCGAGCAGGATCTCCGAACCGAACCGAGCGGCCTCCTCCGCGGCCGGCGGGATGCCTTCCGGCCCGTCCACGATGCTCATGCCGAGCGAAGAACCTTCCGAGCGGGGTTTGACGACCACCGGGAAACCCAGCGATCGCGCCTCTTCCAGCAAACCGGCCGAGTCGGTCATCCGCCAGCGAGGAACAGGCAGGTTCTCGGCCGCCCAGCGGCGGCGGCTGAATAGTTTGTCCATGCCGTAGCGGCAGGCCTCCACGGAAGAACCGGTATAGGGAATTTTCATTCGTTCCAGCAAAGCTTGAACCGTTCCGTCTTCCCCGAACCGGCCGTGCAGGGCGATAAACGCGCGGGACAATCCGGCTGAGCGGATCTCCTGAGGAATCTCGCCCTCCTCCTTGGAAAGGACGATCAGTTCCGAGGACAATCCCAGCGAAGACAGCGCCTCGTGAACGGCCTGCCCGCTGCGGATGGAAATCTCCCGTTCGCCGGACGGGCCGCCGCAGAGAACGCCGATGAGATTGGCTAGCTGGGAAACTGGGTGATTGGATAATTGGGTCACGGGATAACCTGGACTTCCCGTTCCAATTCAACACCAAAACGGTCTAAGACCCGCGCCCGGATCTCTTCGATCAATGCCAGCACGTAGGCGGAGGACGCGGCGCCCGTGTTCAAGATGAAGTTGGCGTGGCGGTCCGAGACCCGGGCGGCCCCGACGCGATGGCCTTTCAATCCGGCCTGATCCACGAGCCAACCGGCTCCGAGGATTTTCCGCCCGTCCGGCAGGAAACCGGACGGGTTCTTGAAAATGCAGCCGACGCTGGGAGCGCTCCAATCCTGCGTCCGCTTTTTGAAATCCCAAAGCCGGCGGACTTTCTCGGCAACCCGTGTTTTGTCCTCCGGGACAAGCTCCAGTTCCGCTTCCAGAACGATCGATCCATTCAGCCCGCTGGCGCGATAGGAGAAACCGGTCTCTTCCCGGGTCAAAAACCGCCGCTCTCCGGACCGGTCCATGACCTGGATCCGCCGCGCCGCGTCGGCGAATTGATGCCGTTGCCCTTCCTCGTCGTGCGTGCCGGCGTTCATGCGCGCGGCTCCCCCCACCCGGCCCGGCACGCCGGCCAGGAATTCGACCCCGCTCAAACCCTCCTCCTGCGCTTTCCGGATCAGCCATTCGATCGGGAGCCCGGCGCCTGCAAAAAAGCGGGCTCCTTCCCTCCGGCATCCTTGAAATCCCGGCGAACCCAAATGGAGGACCAGGCCGGGAATCCCCTCGTCCCGGACCAGCAGATTGGCTCCGCCTCCCACGACAGTTAAGGGGAGCTCGGCCTCCCTTGCCAGAGCGAGCAGGCGCTGAAGCTCTTCCTCGTCCCGCGGCTCGGCCCAGACCTCGGCCGGCCCTCCCAGATGGAACGTGGTGTGCAGGCGCATCGGCTCGGCGAACTTTACCCGGCCTGGGGCGGCAGCGGAAAGTTCATCTCGAAGAGATGTTCTCAACGCCATATTCGTCCTTCGACAAGCTCAGGATGAACGCTTTGACTCTTGAAAAATTTCCCGGCCATCGATCCTACATTGCCCGCGCCCAGGAAAAGAACCAAATCCTGGGGAGTCCCGGTGGAGCGCAAATAGTCCAGCGCTTGATCAGGAGTTTTAAGCAAAACTTTTTTCCGGCCGGACTTCCGAACCACCGCCGCCAACTCTTCGGATGTTGCGCCCTTCATCGGCTCTTCGGACGCGGCGTACACTGGAAGAAGAATCAGCTCGTCGGCGTCCTTGAACGCGGTCCCGAACCGTTCCAAAAGATAGCGCGTGCGGGAATAGCGGTGCGGCTGAAACACACAGCGGACCCGGCGCCCTTTCCAGGTCCGGGCGGTGGCCAGTGTTACGGCCACTTCCGCCGGATGATGGCCGTAATCCTCCACGACCAAGAGACCTCGCGCTTCCCCATGCACTTGAAACCGCCGGCGGGCACCTTTGTATTCCCGCAGGATCGGTTCAGCCCGCCGAAACTCGATCCCCAGCACGTCCGCGGCGGCCAGCACCGCCAAACTGTTCAGCACGTTGTGCAGACCCGGCACCTGAATCTGAACCCAGCCGAGGGTCCGTCCCCCGCGCGCGCACCGGTACCGGCTTCCGCCGGCTTCGCACCGCACGTCGGTCGCGCGCCAGTGGGCTTCCTTGGATAAACCGTAGCCGATCCGGCGCCGGGAGGTCCCGCGCAGAAGGCGGCGGGCGCCCGGGTCGTCTTGGCAGGCAATCAGCGTTCCATCGGGGGCCAGCCGCCCAACGAAAGCGGCGTACGCTTCCTCCACCTCCCGGCGGTTCCGGAAATAATCCAGATGTTCCTCGTCCACGTTGGTGACGACCGCCACGGCAGGGTCCAGCCAGAGGAAGGAATTATCCGACTCATCCGCTTCCACGACGGCGGTGGAGCCCTTCCCGGTCCGGGCGTTTCCACCGAGCGCGTCCACTTCGGCGCCCAGCGCGGCCAGCGGGTCCCGGCCGGCTCCCACCAGCAGATGCGTGATCCAGGCGGAGGTGGTGCTTTTCCCGTGGGAGCCGGCCACCGCAACCGTCTTGCGCCCGGAAACCAGCCGGGCCAGGAACTGCCCGCGCTGAACAACCGGAATGCCGCGGTTGCGCGCCGCGACCAGCTCCGGATTGGCCGGCGAGATGGAGGAGGAATAGACGACTATTTCCGGATGGTCGAGGTTGGCGGCACGATGCCCGATGCAGAGGGTCCCGCCGAGGCGCCGGATTTTTCCGAGCAGTTCGCTGTCCTGCGTGTCGGAACCGCGGACTCGGACGCCGCGCGCCAGCAGAAGCTGAGCCAACGCGCTCATGCCGATGCCGCCCATTCCGATCAAATGAACTTTTTTCATCGGGCGGCAAGCTCCCGCACCAAAGCGCCCAGCCGCTCTCCGGCGGAACCGTCGGAGCCGGCGCGCAGGGCCTTACGCATCCGCTCCAAACGGGCCGGCTCATTCAGCAGAGCGCGGACTTCACGGCCCAGCCGCCGGGAGGTCAGCTCTTTCTCTTCCAGCACCACGGCTCCTCCAAGTTCGGCCATCCAGCGAGCATTGGCCGATTGATGCCGGCCCGCGTGCGGATAAGGGATCAAAACGGCCGGAACTCCCAGTGCCGCCATTTCCGCGATGCCGGTGGCACCCGCCCGGGAAATCGCCAGCGTCGCAGCACCCAAGGCCTTCTGCATCTCGCGCAGGAACGAAAAAACCTGCGCCTCCATGTTCATCCGCCGGTAGGCCGATTCCACCTGCCCGGCTTGCCCGTGGCCGGCGATGTGAAGAACCTGGACGTTCCGCCGGAAATCGTCCGGCATCTCCTGCCACATCGCCAGCGTCAAGGTGTTGACCGCCCGCGATCCCTGACTGCCTCCCACAATCAACACCACCGGCCTGCCCGGATCCAGACCCAGTGCGGAACAGGCGGCGGGCCGGTCCATCCGGTTTCCGTTCAATCGGATCGGATTGCCGGTCCATTTCACGCGCGCGCGCGAAGGAAAGTAGCGGCCGGACTCGGGGAAACTGACTGCGACGGCGTCGGCCCAGCCGGCCAGCAGACGGTTGGCTCGGCCCGGAATCACATTCTGTTCGTGGATCACGGTCCGGATGCCGGAAGTCCGAGCCACGAAGACCCCGACCGCGCTTAAATATCCGCCGAATCCAACCACGACATCCGGGCGGCTGTTTCGCAGCACCGACCGGACCTGCCCAACCGCCCGCCATTGGTGAAGCCAGTAGCCGGGCGACAGCCATTTCCAGAGCGGCGTGAACGGGGCCAGATCCACGGCCGTCCAGGGATCCCGCGAGGACTCGCAGAGCGTTCGATCCACGATTCTCCGAGTGCTGATGAAATGGCATCGGGCCTGAGGCTTGAGCCGTTCGGCCAGCGCCATCGCCGGCATCAAATGCCCTCCGCTCCCGCCGGAAACCAGCACCACACCCACCGGCTGATCCGTCGAGATGGGTCTATTATCCACCGCCCCGGGCG
>CAZKNC010000038.1:0-9270 GCA_964553935.1 uncultured Planctomycetia bacterium
GCTGAGCACGGTGGACCCGCTCTCTTCACTGTCCGGCAAGCTGGCCACGGGCGGCCGGCTGAACCTTGCCCGGGCCCTGGGTGCTGCCGCGCCCGCCCCGGTCCCCGCACCGGTGACGATCCCCACCAACAAACCGCTGATCCGAACGAACCACGCGGATCTGGTCTATCGCACCGAGAAGGAGAAATTCGAAGCGGTCGTGCAGGAGATCAGCGAGCTCAACGCTCAAGGCCGTCCGGTATTGGTGGGAACGGTTTCCATTGAAAAATCGGAGCGGCTCTCCGCTTTGCTGAAGCGGCGCGGTGTGCCGCACCATGTGCTGAACGCCCGCTACCACGAAATGGAAGCGCAGATCGTGGCCCAAGCCGGCCGCTACAAAGCGGTCACCATTGCCACGAACATGGCCGGCCGCGGAACCGACATCCTGTTGGGCGGCAATCCCGAGTTCCTGGCCGCCGCGAAGATGAAATCAGGCGCGGAAGAGGCGGCGGAATTGCCGGCTGAAGAGGCGGCCCAGATCCGGGCGGAGATCCAGGCCCAGGTGCAGAAAGAGCACGACCAGGTCGTCTCCATTGCCGGTCTGCACGTGCTTGGAACCGAACGGCATGAGTCGCGGCGGATCGACAACCAGCTTCGAGGCCGCTGCGGCCGCCAGGGAGATCCGGGTTCCAGCCGGTTCTACCTTTCGCTCGAGGATGACCTGATCCGGCTCTTCGGCGAGAACCGCCTGTTGGAATGGACCAAGGCCTCGATCCCGGAAGGGGAGGCGATCGAACACCCGTGGCTCACGCGCGCGGTGGAGACCGCTCAAAAACGGGTGGAGATGCACAACTTCGAGATCCGGAAACGTCTCTTGGAATACGACAACGTGATGAACCGCCAGCGGGAGGTGGTTTACAAGGAACGCCGGGCCGTGCTGGAAGGCCGGCCGCTCAAACCCAAGATCCTCGAGATGGTGGAAGAGGTGATGGCCGGCTTGGTGGAACTCTACGCGCCCGAACATCAGGAAGCCGAAGAATGGGACTTCAAAGCGCTGGCGGAAACCGCGCAAACCCAGTTTGGGATTTCCGTGAGCGGACTCGAAGGAGACCGGGAGGAGCTGAAGGAAAGATTGGTGCAGGCCGCGCAGGGGGCTTACGACGTTCGGGAACAGTCGCTGGGCGTCGAGCAGATGCGTCGGCTGGAACAATGGGTCCTCCTGCAGATCATCGATTCCAAATGGAAGGACCATTTGTACGCCATGGACCATCTGCGGGAGGGAATCGGCTACCGGGTCTACGGCCAGCAGGACCCTCTGGTGGAATATCAACACGAAGCGTACGAGATGTTTACCCGGATGATCGAGTCGGTCCGCGCCGAGGTGGTCGAGGTCATTTACAAGATTCAGCGGGTGCAGGAAGAGCGTCAGCGGGTGCTGGCCCCCACGCAGTTTATCCACCCGGAAGCGCCGGCCGCCGCGGCTCAAATGCCGGCGGCGCCGGCGGAATCCTTTTCGATGAGTCGGCCAGCCCGTACTCCGGCGTCTGCAGGGGAAGGCCACCCGGAACCCGTCCGGCGAGAAGAACCGAAAGTCGGACGCAACGACCCCTGTCCTTGCGGCAGCGGCAAGAAATATAAAAAATGTCATGGCAGCTGATGAAAACCCGAGGAGGTTCGATGAACAAGGGAATCCGTTTGGTTCTCGCGATGGGGCTGGCTGTGCTGGGACCCTCCGCCGTCTGGGCCGAAGGCGAAACCGAGGCCGGGCAGCTCTCTTCGGCGGTTTCCGATTCGCCGGTTTCCTCTGAACCCTCCGCCAAGAAAGAGCCGTCAGCCGAGGAGGTTCAGCAGATGATGGGGAACATGATGGCCCCCATGGCGGACATGATGGGCCTCATGCTGGAGGGAATGGCCAAAACCATGGCCAAACCGCAGATCGCCGAGCATTTCGCCACCTTCACTCGGAACTATTACGATGCTTTGATCGCCCGCGGTTTCACCGAAGAAGAGGCGATGAAAATCGTAACCTCCAGCGGTCTGCCCAGCATGGGAGGCCAGCAGTAGGGGTTTTAATTTGCCATTCGCTGTTTGCTCCGCGGTTCTTCTTATCCTGGCCTTCCCGCCGTTTGACGCGGGAGGACTGGCTTGGATTGCGCTGGTCCCCTGGCTGTTCGAACTCGAGCGTTCTAGCCCCCGCCGCGCGTTTGGCTTAAGCGTTCTCACCGGTTTTCTCTTTTTCGTGGGAACCGTCTGGTGGGTGGGGTATGTGACGGTTTCCGGCATGCTGGTCCTGGCCGCCTACCTGTCGCTCTACCTCGGTCTCTGGGGATGGTTTGTCCAACACGTCATTGCGAGCCCGCCACCGGTTCAATGGCGGGCGAAGCAATCTCTGCTGCTTTTTACTTTGCCTGCCGCCTGGGTCCTCTTGGAATATGTCCGCTCCTTTCTGCTGTCCGGTTTCGGCTGGAATCTCCTGGCGCACACCCAGTGGAATTGGATTCCGCTCATTCAGATCGCCGATTTGACCGGCGTGTGGGGCGTTTCGTTCCTTCTGGTTCTCGCCAATACGGCCGCGTATCAATTCCTGCGAAATCGACGCCGCGGCTGGGTTTCTCTCGCTATTGCCGGGTTGGCGATTCTTGCAGCGCTCGGGTACGGTACCCGCCGGATCCGGCAGATGGATGCCTGTACGCCGGTGCCCGGTTTCAAAGTGGCGCTCCTGCAGGGAAATATTCCTCAAAAACTGAAATGGGACGAGTCGTTCCAGGAGGCGATCTGGAAACGGTATGAAGAGCTGACCGTGCAGGCTGCCGCCCAGCGCCCGGATCTCATCGTCTGGCCGGAAACGGCCGTGCCCGGATTCTTCGAGGAGATCTCCATCCGGCGCCGGCTCGCCCCCCTCCTTTCTTCCGCGGGTACGGCCGTGTTGGCGGGGGTTCCCACCGAGGATCTGGCCACCGAACAGCTGCGCAACACCGCGGTTCTGCTCGCTCCCGACGGGATGGAGCGCGGCCGCTATGACAAACTGCACCTGGTTCCGTTCGGAGAATTTATTCCCTTCAAACCGATCCTGGGCTGGCTGGAGAACGTGGTGCCGATCGGCGATTTTTCCGCGGGCAGGGCCTTCGCCGTTTTTCCACCGGATGCTCCGGTCCGGCCCTTCTCGGTTTTGATCTGTTTCGAAGATATTTTCCCGGGTTTGAGCCGGAGATTCGTCCGGGCCGGAGCCGATTGGCTTCTGGTGATCACCAACGACGGCTGGTTCGGCCGCTCGGCCGCTTCGCTTCAGCACCTGCAGTGTTCCGTGTTCCGGGCGGTGGAGGGAAGGGTCTGGGTAGGCCGCGCGGCCAATACCGGCTGGACCGGTTTCATCGACGCGGCCGGGCGGCGGGCGGCGTCGGCGCAAATTCCCCGATTTCAGCCGGGAGTCGCAATGGGGGCTCTGCCGGCGGTCTCGCCGGAGCCCTCCTTCTACGTTCGGTGGGGCGATGGGTTCGTTCTCCTTTGCCTGGCGCTGACCGCATGGGCTTTGTTTCCGTCGAGAAGACGGCTATAATGAGCTTTTCCCGCTCCTAATGGATAACCTCGATCCGCTGATCCAACAACGAGTTACAAAACTGGAATCGGTTCGGAAATCCGGGCTGGATCCGTATCGGACTCCTTTTGACCGCGACGGCTCCCTTCAGGAAATCCTGGCCCGATTCGCGGAAGAAAAAAACATCCGGGCTGCCGGCCGGCTGACCGCGGTCCGGGCGCACGGGAAATCCACGTTTTCCGATCTTCGGGATCAGATGGGAAAGATCCAGCTCTTCTTCTCCGAAAACATTCTGGGGCCGGATCGGTACGCCGAGCTTTCCAACCTCGACATGGGGGATGTCGTCGCGGTTTCAGGCGCTTGTTTCACGACCAAAACCGGGGAGCCGACTCTGCGCGTGACTTCCTGGGCCTTGCTGGCCAAAGCGCTTCGGCCGCCTCCGGAAAAATGGCATGGTTTGAAGGATATAGAACTGCGCTACCGGAAACGGTACCTGGACCTGTTGGCCAACTCGGAAACGCGCGAGCTGTTCCGCCAGCGCAGCCGGATGGTCAGCACGATCCGCCGGTTTCTCGATGAGCGGGGATTCCTGGAAGTGGAAACGCCGATGATGCAGCCGCTCGCCGGCGGGGCGGCCGGCCGGCCGTTCAAGACCCGCCACAACGCGCTGGGGATGGACCTTTTCCTGCGGATTGCACCCGAGCTCTATTTGAAGCGCTTGCTGGTCGGCGGGCTGGACAAGGTCTACGAGATCAACCGGAACTTCCGCAACGAAGGGCTCTCGACCCGGCACAACCCGGAATTCACCATGCTGGAGGTGTACGAGGCCTACGGGGACTGCACGTCGATGATGAAGCTGACCGAGGAGCTTGTCGCCGCGGCGGCTCGCGGCACCACCGGCGGTTTAAAAATTCAATGGGACGGCAAAGAAATCGATCTAACTCCGCCGTGGAGGCGGGTTTCATTCGCTGATCTGGCGGCGAAACGGTGCGGTATCGCGCCGACCGATTCGCTGGAAGCGATGGTGGAGAAACTGCGGGCGAAAGGGCAGCTGCGGGAAATCGCCGAGGGAGCTAAACTTGCCAAGACCCAGCTGGCCAAATTGGTGATGGATTGGCTGGATGATCTGCTGGCCCATGAGAAAGGGGCGCCGGTTTTCGTGACGGAATTTTTTGAGATTTTCTCTCCGCTGGCCAAGTCGATCCCGGACAAGCCGGGTCTCGCCGACCGGTTCGAGCTGTTCATCGGCGGACTGGAAGTGGCCAACGCTTATTCCGAGCAGAATGACCCGATCGAACAGCGCCGGCGCCTGAAGGCCAGCCAGGAGCTGGGCGGCGAGCAGGCACAGCCCGTGGATGAAGATTTCCTGGAAGCGCTCGAGCACGGCATGCCGCCGGCCGGCGGATTGGGCGTCGGCATCGACCGCCTGGCGATGCTGCTGACGGGCCAGCCCTCGATCCGCGACGTGATTTTATTCCCGACCCTGCGCCCGGACGCCGATAAGTGAGCTACGAGCTTTTTCTGGCGGTCCGGTACCTGACAGGACTGCGGCGGTCCCAGCCGGTGGTGTCGGTGATCGCCGGCATCTCGGTGCTGGGGATCGCGCTCGGAGTGGCCGCGCTTTTGGTGGTGCTGGGGGTCATGACCGGATTCGACGCTGATCTGGAAGCCAAAATCATCGGCGCCAACCCGCATCTTTTGGTGCAGGCGGAAGGCGGGGTGCCCAGCGTCGAAGAAACGCTGACCCGGATTGAAAGCATTCCCGGCGTGGAAGCGGCGTCGCCGGTCCTGCAGGTTCAAATGCTTCTTCGCCATGCCGGCGGATCCAATGGAGTTCTGCTTCGCGGGGTCGATCCGGAGCGGGAAAGCCGTGTGACCCGCTTGGTGGAATCGGTCCGAGAAGGAAGCTGGCCGCCCGGAGAAGGGGAGATCTTCTTGGGATCGGAGCTGGCCAAACAGTGGCTGCTGCGGCCGGGCGATGTCGTGGAGGCGATCGGCGGAGAAAAGGGCAAAGCGGTTCCGCTGCGGGTCGCGGGCAGTTTTTCCACCGGGATGTACGAGTACGATATGCACCTGGCGATCACTTCCATCCGGACCGTCAGGGGTCTTCTGGAACAGCCGGCTCCCGCGGCGACCGGGATCGGCGTGCGGCTGGTTTCCGCGGTCCGGGCGCCCGAGCTCAAACGACAGGTGCAGAAAAAGCTCGGCTATCCCTACTGGACGCTCAGCTGGATGGATCTGAACAGCAGTTTATTCGCCGCGCTCAAGCTGGAAAAGATCACGATGTTCCTGATCCTCACCTTGATCGTGCTGGTGGCCTGCTTCAACATCGTAGCGACTCTGCTGATGCTGGTGGTGGGCAAAACCAAGGAGATCGGCATCTTAAAAGCCATTGGTGCCACGGCGGCCTCGACGCGGCGGGTCTTCACGTTGGCGGGCTTGATGATCGGCGTGACGGGAACGGTGCTGGGCGGCCTTTTGGGACTGGGTCTTTGCGCGGCGCTGGCGAAATATCAGTTCATCCGGCTTCCGGCCGATATCTATTATCTCGACCATCTGCCGGTGAAACTGGAACTGCCGGATGCTCTGACCGTCACGCTGGCGGCGCTCTTCATCAGCTGGGCGGCTTGCCTGTACCCGGCTTGGGTCGCCGCTCGGATGGTGCCGGCCCGCGCGCTGCGGTACGAGTGATGGCCGCGCTCGTTGAGGGAATCGGCCTTCGGAAGGCCTACTGGATCGGCGCGCAATCACTGGAGATTCTGCGCGGCGTGGAACTGGGCGTTCATGCCGGCGACGTGGCCGCCATTGTCGGCCCCTCCGGGGCGGGCAAGTCGACGCTTCTGCATCTGTTGGGCGGGCTGGATCGGCCGACGTCCGGCGAAGTCCGGTTTGAAGGCAAAGATCTGAATCGGCTGGGGGACCGGGAGATTTCCCGGGTCCGGAACCGGTCGTTCGGGTTCGTTTTTCAGTTTTATCATTTGATTCCGGAACTGACCGCGCTGGAGAATGTCGCTTTACCGGCTCGGATGTCGGCCGCGCGCCGCGGCGGGCTGATTCGGGAGGAAGCACGGCATTTGCTGGAAAAAGTGGGATTGATCGGTCGGGCGCACCATCTGCCGACGGAATTGTCGGGCGGCGAGCAGCAGCGGGTCGCGATCGCCCGCGCCCTGATCAACCGGCCGCAGGTTCTTTTCTGCGACGAGCCGACCGGCAACCTGGACTCCAGGACCGGAGCGGATATTTTAGAACTCCTCTTGCGCGTGAACCGCGAACAGGGAACGGCTTTGGTGATGGTGACCCACGAACCAGCGATCACCAAGGCGGCAAAGAAGGTTTACTCACTCAAGGACGGACAACTATGGCCCTGAAAATTTATTTGAACGGGAAACTGGTGGATGCCTCCGAGGCGAAGATCTCGGTCTACGACCATGGCCTGCTCTACGGGGACGGTGTCTTCGAAGGGATCCGCTCCTACAGCGGGCTGGTGTTTAAGCTCAAAGAACATGTCGAGCGCTTATATGAATCGGCTCACACGATTTTGCTGAACATCCCGCTGACGCCCGCGGAAATGATCCGCGCGGTGGTCGACACCTTAAAGGCCAATCGATTGAAGGACGCCTACGTCCGCCTCGTGGTCACCCGCGGCCCCGGGGATTTGGGGCTTGATCCGCGCAAGTGCGACAAGGCCACCGTCTTCATCATCGCTGACAAGATCGTGCTCTATCCTGATCGGGTCTATCGCGAGGGTATGGAGATCGTCACGGTGCCCACGCCGCGCAACCTGCCGGAAGCGCTGAACCCGCAGATCAAGTCGCTCAATTATCTGAACAACATCCTGGCGAAAATCGAAGCGACCAATGCCGGCGTGCAGGAAGCGCTCATGCTGAGCGCGCACGGCTACGTGGCCGAATGCACCGGCGACAACATCTTCATCGTCAAGGATGGGGAACTGCTCACGCCTCCGCCCTATGCCGGCCTGCTGAAAGGGATCACGCGTGCCTGCGTCATGGAGCTGGCCCGCGCCGCCCGCGTTCCGGTCCGGGAGGAGATGATGACCCGCCACGACCTGTTCAACGCCGAGGAATGCTTCCTCACCGGCACCGCCGCCGAAATCGCCCCGATCGTCAAGATCGACGGACGGGTAATCGGAACCGGCAAGCCCGGCAAGAGGACGCTCCAGCTGATGAAAGGTTTCCGCGGAAAAACGCGGACCGACGGAGTCCGTTACTCGCTTTGACCTGCGATCTCTGCAGTAAGAACAACGCGACCGTTCATCTGACCGAAATCATCAACGATGAGACGCGGGAACTGCACCTCTGCGAATCCTGCGCCCGTGAAAAAGGGTCTTCGGCCGCGGAACAGTTCGGACTGGCGGGGCTTTTGGCGGGACTGGCCGATTTCGGAGCCAAGAACGGTCCGAAGGTGGAGACCTCCCCGTGCGCCCAGTGCGGGCTGACGTACGAGGATTTTCGAAAAACCGGCCGGCTGGGCTGCGGCAACTGCTACGAAAATTTTTCCAAGGTCCTTTCTCCTCTGCTCAAGCGGGTGCACGGCTCCAACCGGTACCAGGGGCGCCTGTTTCCTCCGTCCCGCAAGAAAAAAGCGGGACCGGAAGAGGAGCTTGGCCGCTTGAAAGAGCGGCTGAAAGCCGCCGTCGCCGCCGAGGATTTTGAGGAAGCTGCCCGCCTGCGGGACCGGCTCCGCACCCAGCAGGCCAAAACGAAAAAAACCTCATGACCCTGGACGACCTCCTCCAGCATCCCGGCGAGTGGCTCCGGGGCAGCGGCTCTCACAGCGACATCGTCATGTCCTCCCGCATCCGGCTGGCCCGCAACCTTGAGAAAGATCCCTTTCCGCAATGGGCGGCCAGGGCCGCTCGGGCCGCCGTGAAGACCAAAATTGCCGAGGCGATCGCGGGGTCCGATCTCCTCAAAACCGCTCTTTTCCTGGAGATGAAAACTCTCTCGGAAATCGACCGGCTCCTCCTGGTCGAGCGGCACCTGGTCAGCCGAGAGCACGCCACCGGCTCCAATGAAAAAGCGGTCCTGATCAGCGACCGGGAGATCATCGCGATCATGGTCAACGAGGAGGATCATCTCCGCCTTCAGGTCCTGCAGTCCGGTTTTAACCTGCCGGAGGCCTGGACTCTTCTCGCGCGAGTGAATGACGAGCTGGAAGGGAAACTCTCCTACGCTTTTTCCTCCGAATGGGGGTATCTCACCGCCTGTCCGACGAATGTCGGGACCGGCATGCGGGCTTCCTGCATGCTGCATCTGCCGTGCCTGGTCATGACCAAGCAGATCAACCGCGTGCTTCACGCCATCAGCAAACTGGGCCTGACCGCGCGGGGGCTGTACGGGGAGGGGACGGAAGCTACCGGCAATTTCTTCCAACTGTCTAATCAGGTCACGCTGGGCGTCTCGGAAGAAGAGACGATCGACAGTCTGGAACGGCTGATCCAGCAGGTGATGGACCAGGAGCAGGCCGCACGGCAGGTCTTGATGAACCAGAGCCGTGAGGCGCTGGAAGATCGGATTTGGCGCGCCTACGGCACGCTCAAGGCGGCCCATTTGATCAATTCCTCCGAGACCGTCAACCTGTTGTCGCTGGTTCGGCTGGGGGTGGATCTCGAGGTCATCGCCGGCGTGGAGCGGGGACTTCTCAATCGGCTTTTCATCCAGATTCAGCCGGCCCACCTCCAGAAGCTGGCCGGCAAGGTCCTTTCCCCGACTGAGCGGGACAGCCGCCGCGCCCAA
>CAZKNC010000039.1:0-9123 GCA_964553935.1 uncultured Planctomycetia bacterium
CTTCGCGGTCGACCATCACTTCCTGATGCAGTTCGAACGCGTCGACCCAGAAAATCCCTTCCCCGTCTTCATTGAAGTTCAAGACAACGCTGTAGACCCGCTTCAAATCCGCGCCGAAGAAATCCTCCAGCGGGATCTTCACCTGCTGCCATTCGGCGGTCACTCCTTTGGGCAAATACCGATGGATGGAGCCCACCATCACGGCGTCTTCCCGTTTATTGGAAATGACGTCGTTCAAGCCCAGCTCGAATGTCTCGCCTCCCTTGGCCCCTTTGATCCAAAAGGTGAGCGTGGCGTAGTTGGACAAATCCCCCAACAGGATCACGTAGACGCCGCAGAAGGAAGGCCCCGGCACTTTGCGGTACCGGACCCAGAGAGGATCGGTGGAGGCGCCGGGCCGGCGCGCTTTGGGATCCGCGTAGAGCCCGTACTTGGACGGCTTCATCGCGTATCCGCCGGATTTTCCGCGAAAAGCAAATTTCTTCTCCGACTCGAACAGCACGGTCCCCTGCGGCATGGGAGGAAGATCCTTCAAGGCGACGCTCTCCGCGAAAACAGAAGCGAGTAAGCAGTTCGTAGTAAATAGCGCGTAGAAAAAAACGACGAACCACGAACTACCGACTACGAACTGTTTCTTCATTTCAGCTCCAGCGTATTAAACGTGGTCGGATCCCCCCACTGCCGCTCCGGCGAGGTGGACAGCAGGCATTTCTGCGGCTGGTTCGCGGCGTCCGTGTCCGAGCCGTCCATCATGATGCCCAGCCGGAAACCGGCTTTCAGTTTTCCGGACGCCAGCACGCCGTTCTGCAGAGCCATTTGCTCAGGCGTCATCCGTTTGGGAACCGGCACGGACCCCGGATCGACCCCCACCCTTTTCACCACGTTCTGAAAAAGGAACCGGGTCGGTAGGCGAACCTCCAGCGTGTACCCCTTGCCGTCCGCTTTCGGTTTGGCGCCCACCTGCACTTCCTTGGCCAGCGCCGGATCCACCGAAGGCACCCAGATATGCGCTTCCGGCGGCAGCTGCTTGAAATCACCGGGACTGATTCCGATCTGGAAATCATCGTTGGAATTGACCGCTTCGTTGAAGTCGTCTTCGAGGTTCACGTCCAGCCAAAGCTCCAGATGGTCGCCTTCCCACATATCGGCGCCCTGTTTCTCCTGGACCACCGTGTTATCGTTCACATCCACCGCCAGCAGAAGCGCCTCCGGTTCCCATTCCACCGCCGCTTTGAAAGCCATGTCCTGGGCCCAGCCCCAGGCGCCGACGCCGTAGACAACCTGATTTTTATTCTCAACGCTGTACCAGGCCGACTGGCTCCATTCCGACAAATCCCCATCCACCTGAATCGGCTTGGACCGCGAAACCGCCGTCAGCGCCGGCACCTTGCCCGACCGTTCGCGGACCGGCACGTTGCGGCCGCGCTGCATCAAGCGATAGCTGTCGTAATAATGGATGGCGATGCCCGCAAAAGCCGGCTCCCCCGCGAAGCCGGCGGCCACTTTGGCCAGCTCCCGCTCCATCTCTTCCCAACCCTCTTCAATGAAGGTGTTGCGCCGCTTGCCCTGGTTCATTTCAACCAGGTCCTGGGTCTCCACACCGATGACCATCCGGATGCCCAGATGGTCGGCCAGCTCCATGTGGAAACGGCCGTTCTCGAGGATGTCCCGAGCCGTGTCGTAATAATCCATGAGGGCCGCGTAGTCGAGCAGTTTGAGCAGGGATTCCTCCATCTCCGGCTCGCGGCTGTAAAAAATGGGGATGGCCAGTCCCATTACGAACGGTTTCTTCGCCAGAGGGCCCACAGCCCACGGCCGTACCGTTTCCCCTTCGACAGGCTCAGGGTGAGCGGCCTGGTCAATAAGCTGGCGGCATTGTCCGATCAGCTCCAGGAATTCGGTTTTCAGCTTTTCACGGTCCCCGCTTTCCCATTCCTGCGTGAGATACGGCTCGATGTCCATATGAACGCCGTCCATCCACTCCTCCGGCGGGCGGCCCTTATTGAACTCCAGGAATCCGCCGATCCAACTTAAAACCACCGGATGGTACCGTTTGAGCGCCCAAAGCGGATTGCCCTGAAGCGCGTGGACTTCGATCCCCTTGGCGTGGCACTCCCGAAGGAATTGCGCCAGATTTTTCTGGTTTTCAGCCGAGGTGGTGGAGATCGGCTCCTCTCCCAAATACAGGTAGAACGCCTGCATCGCCGTCCGTTCGGAGAATTCGAACAGCTCTTTGCGAACCTCCAGCCGGTTGATCGGATCGGTTTTCCAAACCCACATGGAGCGCGGGGCGCGAGGATCCTTCTGGACGCGCGGCGCGTTCTCCAACTGGAGGCGCTCCACTTCCTCGTCGTAGGCAAAGGCCACGTCGTCGATCTGGATGGCGCCGCCGCCCTCGTACCGGAACCAGAGCACCAGAGAGCCCATCCGTTTCAGGTTCAGCTCCGAACGCAGCCCCTGCAGAGGGATCTTCACCTGCCGCCACTCGGTTTTCACCCCTTCGGCCAGGAACCCGTTGATCGGTCCCAAGTAGACGGCGTCAATTTCAAGATCCTGCATGCTGTCATCGGCCAGGCCGATGTCGAACCGTTCCCCGCCCTGCTCTCCCTTGACCCAGAAAGTCAGCGCGTTGTGTTTGGAAACATCGATGCCGTTGAGCAGGGTGTACCAGCCGCACCAGCCGCCGGCCTTGTTGTACTCCAGGCGAAGCGCGTAGCCGACGGAACCCGGACGGGTATCCAGCACCTTGGTGATCACCGTATAGGAAGGGCGCCGGGCCCAGGTTCCTTGGAACGCGTCCAGCCGGTTCTTCCGCTCACCGAAAATTCCCTGCGTTTGACCCGTCTCGAAATCGTCCACCAGGATGCGGTCCGGCTTGCCGGCAAGCGCGGGCGGAACGGGTGCCGAGGGCACAGGAGAAACGGGAGCTGATGAAGGTGGAATCGGCCGCTGGAACGGGCCAAAACGAAATAGGAGAAAGGCCAGCAGGATGCCTGCCAGCCCGATCGCGATAGAAATCCGTCTATAACCAACCGGTCGGGTTTGGTTCATTCGGGGAGTCTTATCTTTCTTTTATTTTACCGTAAAATTACGGCTGCCCCAGGAGTTAAACGTGAGTCCTCAAACCAAGCGCCGATTCCACCTTGAAGATCTGCTCTCCAGAGACCTCGCTTTCATCCAAACCAGCCAGGTTGGCCGCCAGCTGGCGCAATACCTCCGCCCATGTGCCTCTTAAGGCCCACGGACCGAGCACGGGTACCAGATCACCGACCATGGCGTTCAACCGGTCAAATTGCCCCGCTTCTCCAAACGTCAAGAAAGAGACATTTGAAAGAGCCATAAACGGCGCCAACCAATCGGAAAACTCCTCCAGCCCAACCTGCTCTGACGGAACCACCAGCCAGGAATCTCCAACCCGCGTCGGAGGACGGCCCTCCAATCCGGCCAGCTCCGGAAAACGTCTTGCCTCCTGCGCGGAGATCACCACCACCCGCGTCCCGGAAACCACCACGGTGGAAGTCACCGGGCTTTGCAGCCGCGTGCCGACGGTCTGCTCTAAACCGGCCGACGTTACCCCATCCGCTGAGAAGACCACTTCGTCGGGAATCACCACCGGCTGGCCCTGCTGCGCAGGCCAAAGATGAACGACCGACTGAGGGTCGAAGGGCTCCCACGGTTTATCCGGCTGGGGTTTTGTATACAGGTCCACTCCACCCGGATGGATGTAAATACCCGCGCCTTTTACATGGACATCCTTACCCACCACAACCCGCCCCGGCCGGTTCATCGCCGGGTGGAATTCCACCCGGGCTTCCGGGGAAAGGGTAATGCCCAGCGCTTCGGCCCTCTGCCGATCTCGGGCAATCGCTATTTCCCGAACTTTCTTCAACCCCGCCGGATCCTTGATGGGGGTCAGGATCGCCGGATCCACGGAGAGAACCCCCACTTGATCGGCGGGGTATTCCGCCGGAATATCGGTGGCGAATTCCTCCACCTTCTGGACCTTGCCAGTCACGCCGAGGGCGTCCTTGTCTTTCTGATGGTGCGGCGGAAGCCTTAGAGTCCTTTCCAGCAATCCTTCCAGCGGAAAACCGTACAGACCGCTGTTGGCCTGAACCCTGTTGGGCGGAATCTCTTTTCTCGCGATCACCATCTCGTCATTGGCTTCTTCCTGCTTGACGGCCGTGTCAAACCCTGCGACGGAACCGCGTTCTCGATACTCCACAATCTTGACGATCTTCCGACCCGCTTGTTCCAGAACACCGAACGTCCCTAGTTTGGCTTTGTGATCGCCCGGAGTACCCTCCTCCTTCTTCTCCCGCTCCGGAGGATAGGCGTAGCCCACTCCGACCACCGGCGTCTCCCGGCCGGCGCCGGCCACCAGATGGACCAGCTCCGGCTCCAACAGCATGTCTCCGTTAATGAGAGCGACTTGGGCGTCGGATCCAAGGATCGATTCAAACCATCGGTCCCCGCCGTTTTGGAGGGCCGCCCGGACGACTCCACCGGTTCCGTCGGGATTCATCGACACGGTGCCATCGTCCCGCAGGACGATCCGGCCTTTAGAATCCAAAGCGGCATTCATTCCCGCGTACACGAGCTCCAAATGAGGAAGCCCAAAATTGCCGTTCTGTTTGATCATCTCGGCCACTTTGGTACCCACTTCCTCATGCAGAATCACTCGAACCGGAAGAGGAACATTTCGCGTTGCCGCTTCATCCGCGAGCGTTTGGAGCTGATAGACCAGTGTCGAGGTTCCCGTGACCGGTGTGACCGGCGCGGTAGGTTTGGTGTAAAACGCCAGCCCATCGGCCGGCAAGAGGCCGTCCTTTATGGCGTCTTTCAACAAACGAGTTCCTTCTCCGCCGGCAGCGATAATTATCCCCATTTTGTTCAGGACCTCCGGCCGTGAACCCAGCTCCAACAGACGCCGCTGTTCCTCGTTGTTTATGCCCGGTTTACCGTCCCTCACCGTCGGAAAATCCGCGAAAGAAGCCGGCTGGGCCGGCGCCCCTTTGCCGAGGATCAAGTCCCGGTGCTGTTTGTATTTCTTCCGGGTGTAGCCGTGCGCGGCCAGATCGGCAACGATCTGATCGACGACCTGACCTCTTTGCGCGTCGTCGATCTGCTTCCAATCTGAATCCCGCACAATTCCGGCCGCCATTTTTTTCGTAATCGGCGTACCCCTCTCTTCCACTCCGGCCGCGGCTTTGATGGCCTCCACCACCGCGTAGGTGCCCAACTCGGAGACCAGATTCCCGGTCGGATGATCGGCATCCACCCGCCCGAACCCGAGCGACCGGCTGGGCTGGAACTTCCCATGGCTGTCGGATCCCACCGACCCGATGAACTTCGGATGGGTCTGACGAATCCGGGCGGCGACCCTCGGCAAAATTTGGTCATGGTCCGCATTGTTGGACTGCGCCGTGACCTCCATCCCTTGAATAAGACCCGCGGCCGCCCATTTTGTGATCTGCGCCTGGAGTTTGGCTTCATTCCACTTTTTCCGTCCCATCACTTCCGCGGGATGCGCCATCACCACCACCGCCCCCATCTGCCGCATCGCGCGCAGAACCGCCTCAGGAGAGCGGTCCCATCCTTCCGGCTGGATGTCGGAGGGTTTCCAATCGGCGCCGCGTTCTTCCAGGACTTTCCGAATGTCCTTTCCACCGGCCCTGTCCCGGAAAGCGGAGTAAACATTGCCGTGAAGCATCGGCCCGGACCGGGTGTACTTGCTCAAGTCATCCGCCGTGACGCGAAGGTCCGGCAAAGAAGCGTTGAAGTTTTCCAGAAGCGTTTGAGCCCGCCGAAGGTGACTGCGCTGCATGACCCGGGCCGGCTCCGGTGCGTCACTCTTCAGGAAATCCCGCATGGCCCCGGAGGTGGTGAACTGCGGGAAATAGCCCAGGAACTCCAGCCCGTCGGTCTCGGTATCGAGCTCCACCGCCGGGATCACCTCCACGCCGAAGATTCTGCCGGCCTCCATCGCCTCCGGAATTCCTTCCAGCGTGTAATGATCGGTGATGGCAACGGCTTTAAGGCCTCTGCGGTAGGCGTCGTAGACCACCGCGGTCGGCGTGTCGTAGCCGTCAGAGTGGAAGGTATGCATCTGGAGATCTACCTCCACCCGGGCGGGCCCGTCGACACCGGCCGGCACCCGCTGGCGAAGCTCAGCCGCCGCCGCCAACCGTTCGGCAACCGCTTTCGGCGAAGTACCCAGCCGTTCCCGAACCACCTGCTCCTGCTCGGCCACTTCCGGAAGATGTTTGAGAATGATCTTCAACTGCCGGCGCTCGAGATCCGTCCGGCGCGTCCCCCAAAGCCGTATGAACGTGGCCGGCGTCAGGGCCCCTTCGGAAATTCTCTGCCGGTAATGGTCCATCAACGGTTGATGGCGCTTTTGGGCTTCATCTCTCGCTTGAGCCTCCGCTTGAGCTTCCGCTTCATCCTTTGGAATTCCCTTTTTCTTCAGCTCATCCTCCAGTTTGTCCTTCAGCTTGCCCTTCAAAGCTGTGAGGATTCCACCAAGTTCTCCTTCGATCTTCCTGTCATCTTCTCCTTCGATCTTCTTGCGAAGAAACCCTCTGTCGGCCAACGGGCTGGCGGATCGGTCCAGCTCCTCCGGAAGGGGGATCGGATAGTCGTTCCATCGGATGTCCGGCAATCCTGTGTCTGGTGACAAGGGCGGCAGGGCTCCGGTGTCAAAAATCTTCGGGCCTTCGAAGTTCTTTGTGCCGTTCACCAGTCCCACCGCTGAAAGACTTAAATCGTAAGTAAAAATTCTCTCTTCCCATCCCCGGTGGATGAGATCCAGATAGCGGTCGAAAAAACCCTTGGCTTCGTCCACCCGCCCTTCGGCCAGAAGACCGACGAGGTGTTTGTCCAATGGATGGATTTCCTGTTGGACCACCACGGTGTCCAGTTTCGCCTGCCGCTGTTCGAAGGGCATGTCGGGGTCGTCCAAACCGCGCCGCTGAAGCTCCACGTCCACCACCAGCGGCTCCTCCATGATCTCCACCAGCCCCATGTCGACGAAACGCTGCAGTTCCGGATAACGCTGGACCAACTGCCGAGTGATGAACACCCGCTGAGGCACCCCCAGCAGTCCCAGGCGGATGGTCGCCCGGATGGTGTTCCGGATAGTGGTGTAGCGCTCCTGGATTTCGAATGCATAACCCAGCATCCGTCCGCTGTGTGGTGAGGAGTGGATATACCGATACTTGACGGCGGCACCCGTTCCAGGCAGACGAAACGCCCGGAAACTCCCTCCCCCTCCCAGCAGAGCTCCTTCTGCACCTTTCTCGGCGCTGAGTGGATGTTGGCGCACCACTTGTTGAACCTCCGACAAAGAAGGGAGCTCTTCCTGAAGGGAGCGCGTGTCCTCAAGGGTTACTTCGTTGAGGTCGGAGTAAAGACCAGCGCCGTCCAAGTCTTGAATCCCCAACTGATAGAAGTAAAGAGTCCTTTCTGCCTTCGTCATGTTCTCCATATCCGTCCGCGTAAAATCCTCCCAAGCCGAGTCCACATAGACAGCGGACCGAGTGCCGAGATCGGAGTAGGGAACGCTCGGATCCCGATACTCCCGCGCGGCGCCAAGACGCCCTTTCTGGCGGAGGATCTGAACCGCGTCCAGGGCCTGATCGAACCGCTCAATGATCCGAGCCAGGACATTCAGACCATTCACCAGGGTGGGATCTCCCGCGCGCTGCTGTTGCACCTGATTTCCAACAAAACCCAAATCCGGCTGTCCATTGCTCAAGATCGTCTGACCCATCTCCGACAAGTAGCGCTGGCGCGCCGCCGGATTCGCGATCAATCCCTGCAAGCGACGATCCTCTTCCTTCGTCGTCCGTCCGTTCAAAAGCTCCTCGAACGCTACCAAATCTTTGACGGTTTCCACCGCCTCGGGCCGCCGGGCCGCAACGCGAAAATCGTTCACATCCCTGAAAGTTCCGGCGCGGGCTTTCTCCCAGTCGATTCTTCGAAAACCGATAGCATTTGGATAGATATAGGACAGGGGATTCGTCAGGATCGCCAGACGACCCGGGTTGATGCCGGCGTAAAACAGCAGAGGAGCGCTCTCCGGCATCCGGTAAGCCAGATAAAGAGCGTCGGCCAGTGTCTGCTCGTTGGAAACCACCGCCAGGTCGGCGGCCGCCATGAGCCGCCGCTGGGCCATCAAAGGCAGTGGGGAGAGGTTCACTACCGTGACTCTGGAATTAGCCGATCCCGCGAAAGAACCCAACGCACCGCTGACATCTTCAAACCGGTGGCCCTGAGTCCTGTGCCAGGCCACCCAATCGGCGTGATCTTCCGGGAGATACGAGGTGAACAGGAGGATCCGCCCGGCGTCTCCCGGACGATCGTGAGTCGCCTGCTTCGCCCGATCCAGCAACCGGCCCAGCTCCACCGGACTTTGTTGGGGTGATACCCTGTTGGGCTGTGACTCGTAGAAAATTCGAAAAGCCCCGTCCGGAAGATCGCTCGGGAGAGGGCCCAGTTCCCGCCGCGCTCTGGTCCAGCGGGAAGCGCGATCCTGCGCTTGAGTTTCCTCGGCCAGATTCAGCATCAGCGTGTCGTACAAAAATCCGGTCAATCCCTGCTTGTTTTCCTTCTTGAAAAATCTACCCCAACGCCACTCAGAGTACAGATCGATGACCTGAGCAGCTGGAACTTCTCTGCCCTGTGGAACAAGCACCTTTTGGAAATCGGTGAAACCGTGCAAGTTGACCACCAGGGGCGGCCGGCCGCTGTGAGTGCTATCCGTGACGGCTCGGAGCAGATCGGACGAAACCTGAAAACCACCCAGGCGGGAAAGGGGTTCCACGATCAACGGATTCCAATCCCCCTTCGGCAGAGGGGAGTGATCTCCCTCCCCATTCAGGAGAGTTTGATTACCCGTGTCGAAGATCACCGGGACGTAGCTCAAATCCATCCCCTGGGTGAGGTGTTGGAATCGCTTTAGCTGTCTCTGATCCCGATCCCACGCGGGAATCAACAGATGAGGATCCCGGACGCCCCGGTCATTCAGGGTGCGGATGGCCTTGGCGGCGACCAGGAGATCATCCACCGTGAAAACGGCCTCGGAATCCCCTTCCTTCACGTGACCGGGTCCCCGCAGAG
>CAZKNC010000040.1:0-7101 GCA_964553935.1 uncultured Planctomycetia bacterium
ACCGGCGAGGTGGGCGGCCGGATGCAGGGTTTCTTCCATGGGACCGGCCACGGATTGGGGCTGGAGATCCACGAAGCGCCGCGCGTCAGCTCCGTCTCCGACATCCTCCAGCAAGGGCAGGTGGTGACGGTGGAGCCGGGGTTGTATTACCTGGATGCCGGCGGCATCCGGATCGAGGACGACGTGTTGATCACCCCGACCGGCTGCGAGCTCCTCTCGACCTTTCCAAGAACACTCGAACTCGTCTGATCTACTTATGGTAAAGGAATATAGAGCCAGATATTTTTCTGCCGCTTGTATCTGCTGTTAGGTAAACTTTTTATATCAGCGTAGCCCTATGAAAAGAATCCTTAACCGCTCATTCCCCCGAGTCATTGCAGGGTCTCTCACCCTTGCCCTCCTAGCGCCGAACTCTGCCCTAGCCCTTCGTCTCATGGGCGTGGAAGATGGCCAGACCCTCCGAAAAATCCGCGCGGGAATGGAGGAAGAGGAGGAGATAGCCGCGCTGGATCTCTCCCCGACCGCGCAGATTCAACGGCCGGACCTGTACGAGCGGTGGGTGATGCTTTCTGGAATTGGGATGGCCCAGGCAATCGGCAGGTTTCATACGGAGGTCCCAAACAGTGACCGGCAACGAGCCCAAGACTTCTCTGTTATTTTGTCAGAATTAGCCACGAATGTTTTTCACCACGTGCAAAGCCGCTGGTTTTCGACGGTTCAGCTGACCGTTTCTCTCCAAGCGGGGGTGTCGCCTGATGTTCCGCAATGGATCGTGATCCGCTACATGGATGAAGCCCCCGATTTTTGGAAAATTCCTATTGGGGATGCAATTCTCGTGTTGGGTAAAAGCAGTCGAACGGCAGAAGGGGTCGGCCGCGGACTCAAGGCGATCCACAGGAGGGCTACCAAAGCTGTAGAGGGAGAGATGGAGGTGGAAGGAACGGAGTCTGACGGACGGCGCGTGCGATACCGCTACGTGCATGGTGAGGCAGAAAGGCCGTCCCTCATGGAACCGGAAGCCACTACTGGAACGAGGATCGTCGTGCGTTACCCAATTCGAGTGAGCGCCACCTTACGGGAGGTGGCGGCGTCCATTCAGCAAGAGTTTGCGGCTATTCACTCCGCTGGGTTGGAGGAACCGACCGAGGCGGAGGTTCAGGGTGTTCTTCAGGCTTTGCTGGGGGTGGAAGGCGGTTCCGATGAGATCTGGTCGTCCATTGTTCGAATTCGAGAGTGGTACCGGAATCCCCGCGTGAAATACTGGCAGACCGTTTCCGTGCAGGCCCCGGATCTCTTGGCGGCTCTGCTGTTTCACACGGCGCCGGGCGGACCACAGGTCAGCGAGGATGCCTGGCTGGCGTTGAAGGAGATGATGGGAAACGGTGTCTCCCCCGAGGTGCTGGGATTGCCTCGCTTGCCTTCCAGAACCGAGCTGAAGTGGTTGACCGAGGTCGTTCGAGTGGTGCAGAAGAACCGGCCCTATTGGGAGCTCAGCTTTCCGGCGATGACCGCTTTGATTCGAGGCGCTCTTCAGCAGATCCTTCGTTCCCCCGAATACGACCCGCCGCTGCGGGGAAGCCGAGAAGACGTGGTTCAGGAGTTGGCGGCCAGGGTGATTGAGAGCGCCCTCTTTGAGGCCGGATTGGATCCCAAGGACGAAGCGGGACTGCACGCTATCTTGGGCCGACTGCGGCCCGACATCGCCAACGGGATCAAACCGTTTTTAGCGGTTTCAGCGGCGGGTTTGGAGCAGAAGGAAAAACAACTGGAGATCGATCTCAGCGTTTAGCGTTGGGTATTGTGTTTTGCTTCGAAGGCGGTGATATCCGCCTCGTGCTTCAAGGTCAAACCGATCTCGTCCAGGCCGCGGATCAAATGTTCCTTCACTCCTCCGTCGATGTCGAAGTGGAACGAAATCTCTTCCGGCAGATGCAGGGTGACCCGCTGTTCCTCCAAGTTCGCCGTCGCCTCCAGGCCGGGGTAGCGCCCCACCATCTGAAAGATTTCCTCGACCTCCTCTTCCTTTAAAGTCAGCGTCAGCAGGCCGTTCTTCACGCTGTTGTTCCGGAAGATGTCGGCGAACGAGGGGGCGATCACCGCCTTGAAGCCGTACTGATGGATCGCCCAGACCGCGTGTTCGCGCGAGGAGCCGGAGCCGAAGTTATGGCGGGCAACCAGGATGGAAGCGTTTTTGAATCGGGGCTGGTTCAATTCGAAATCGGGATTCGGTTTCCCGTCCGGCAGGGTGCGCCAGTCGTAAAAAAGAGATTCGCCGAACCCGGTGCGCTGGATCGACTTCAAGAACTGCTTCGGGATGATCTGGTCGGTGTCGACGTTGGCCCGGTCGAGCGCGGCGATCAATCCCCGATGGCTTTTGAACGCTTCCATCAGCTCCATCTCCGGATGTCGACGAAATGTCCGGTTACCGCGGCCGCGGCGGCCATCTCCGGGCTCACCAAATGGGTTCGCCCCCCTTTGCCTTGCCGTCCCTCGAAATTCCGGTTGCTCGTGGAAGCGCACCGCTCGCCGGGTTTGAGCTGGTCCGGGTTCATTCCCAGGCACATACTGCATCCGGATTCCCGCCAATCGCAGCCGGCCGTTTTGAAAACTTTGTCCAGTCCTTCGGTTTCCGCTTGAGTTTTGACTGCCTGGGAGCCGGGCACGACCAGGACTTTCACGTGGGGTGCCACGGTGCGTCCCTGCAGGATCTTCGCCGCCGCGCGCAGATCCTCAATCCGGGCGTTGGTACAGCTTCCGATGAAAACGGTGTCCAGCTTCACTTCGGTCATCGGCGTGCCGGGCTTAAGCCCCATGTAGGCCAGCGCCTGCTCAACCTCTTTGCGGCTGGCACCCGGGACCTCTTCCGGTCCGGGGATCCGTCCGGTAACGTCCATCACCATGCCGGGGTTGGTTCCCCAGGTCACCTGCGGGGCGATCTGGGCGCAGTCGATCGTGAGCGTCCGGTCGAATTTGGCGTCGGGGTCGCTCGGCAGTGTTTTCCAGAAGGCGACGGCCTTGTCGAATTCCGCCCCTTTGGGAGCGAACGGACGGCCCCCGGCCCTATCGGGTCGTGCGCCCGGAGGGTTGCCCGCGGCGATGTACTGATAAGTGACTTCATCCGGCGCGATCATGCCGGCCCGGGCGCCGGCTTCGATCGACATGTTGCAGATCGTCATCCGCGCTTCCATGGACAACGAGCGAACCGTCTCGCCGGCATATTCCAGCACGGTGCCGGTTCCTCCGGCGGTGCCGATCAAGCCGATCAATTTCAGAATCATGTCCTTCGACGTCACGTGCGGCCCCAGCTTGCCGGTGTATTCCACCTTGAAGGTCTTCGGTTTCTTCTGCGTAAGCGTTTGTGTCGCCAGCACGTGTTCTACCTCGGAGGTGCCGATCCCGAAGGCCAGCGTGCCGAACGCGCCGTGCGTGGAGGTGTGGGAATCGCCGCAGACGATCGTAGTGCCGGGCAGGGTGAGCCCCATCTCCGGCCCGATGATGTGGACGATCCCTTGTTTGTCCGATTTCAAGTCGTAAAGGGTAACTCCGAACTCCCTGCAGTTCTTCTCCAGCGCTTCGATCTGGGCTTTGGAGATCGGATCTTTGATGTTGAACCGGTCTTCGGTCGGCACGTTGTGGTCCATCGTGGCGAACGTCAGCTCCGGCCGCCGAACTTTGCGCTTCGTCAGGCGCAGTCCTTCAAACGCCTGCGGGCTGGTGACCTCGTGGACCAAGTGGCGGTCGATGTAGAGCAGGGTATTGCCGCCCGACAGCTCCGCCACGACGTGGTTATTCCAGATTTTCTCGAACAGTGTCTTTCCCATGGGAACCTTCAGTATATCAGGAAGAAGAACGCTTCTCGTACGTGAGGAAGGAGTGGGGCAGAGGATCGGCAGGGAAATCCTCGCGGGAGATTTCCTTCCAAATTTTCGGGTTGATCGAGAATAGAAAGGTGTCTCCTTCGAAATCCTGATCGATGCGGGTCAGGTAAATCCGGTCAGCCAGCGGCAGGGCCTGCTCGAAGATCTGCGCGCCGCCGATCACGAACACTTCCTCATCACCTCCGCGGTCCGCGCTTAGTGGAAGCGCGACCATTTCCTCCGACCGCTGCGCGGTCGCTCCACGGTCACAGGCTTCGAGGGCTTCCCGCAAGGAGTGGGCGATGACCACGTCCTTGAGTTTTAAATTTTCCTGGTGGGTGATCACGATGTTGGTCCGGCCGGGCAGGGGTTTGCCGATCGATTTGAAGGTTTTGCGCCCCATGATGATTGGAGTGCCTGTCGTGATCTGTTTAAAGCGCTTCAAATCAGCCGGCAAATGCCAGGGCAGGCGGTTGTTTTTGCCGATGACCCCGTTGCGCGAGGCCGCGACGATGAGCGAGATCCTCATACGGCGATGGGGGCGGGGATCGCCGGGTGGAACCGGTAGTTCTCGAGCGTGAAATCTTCGTACTGAAAGTCGAAGATCGAGCGGACGCTCGGGTTGAGCTTCATTCGAGAGAGGGGAAACGGCTCGCGAGTGAGCTGGAGTTTCGCTTGCTCCAGGTGATTCCGGTACAGGTGAACGTCGCCGAACGTATGGATGAACTCGCCCGGCTGGAGCCTGCAAACCTGCGCAACCATTTGGGTCAGCAGCGCGTAGGAAGCGATGTTGAACGGTACCCCCAAGAAGAGGTCGGCGCTTCTCTGATAGAGCTGACAGGAGAGCCGTCCCTCGGCCACATAGAACTGGCACAGGCAGTGGCAAGGCGGCAGCTTCATCTGATCGATGTCGGCGACGTTCCAGGCCGAGACGATCAGTCGGCGGGAATCGGGGTTTTTCCGGATCCGATCGATGACTTCGGAAATTTGATCGATTTTTTGTCCGTCCGGGGCGGGCCAGCTGCGCCATTGATGGCCGTAAACCGGGCCCAACTCGCCTTGAGCGTCGGCCCATTCATCCCAGATGGTGACCCCATGCTCCTGCAGCCAGCGAACGTTGGTCTCTCCCCGCAGGAACCAGAGCAGTTCGTAAAGTACCGACTTCAAGTGGACCTTCTTCGTGGTGACCAGAGGAAAGCCGTCCGCCAGGTTGAACCGCATCTGGGCGCCGAACAAACTCAGGGTGCCGGTTCCGGTTCGATCGGATTTCTGAACTCCTTGGTCCAGGACGCGTTGGAGAAGGTCGAGGTACTGCTGCATGGGTTTTATTATATGTTATAATTCATTTTTCCCATGAGTGAGTATCTCGGTATCCTCATCACTTTTTCCATCGCAGCGCTGATCGGTGCGGCTTTCATCGTCTTGGCCAGCACGCTGGGCCCCAAACGGCCGTCGCCGGCCAAATCCGAACCGTTCGAATGCGGCGAGAAGCCGTTTGAGCTTCCTTCCGGCCGTTTCTCCATCAAGTTCTACCTGGTGGGGATGCTCTTCATCTTGTTCGACGTGGAGCTGGTCTTCCTCTTTCCCTGGGCCGTGGTCTATCGCAAGCTCGGGACGGCCGGTTTGGTGGAGATGCTGTTTTTCCTCGGAATCGTGGTGGTTGGTTTTGTTTACGCGCTGAAGAAGGGCGCTTTGGAATGGGAGTAAGGGCAGAGAGTAGTGAGTAGAAAGTAGAGGGTAGAGTGTTTGGCAAAGAAGGATTTTTAACTTCAAAGATCGATTCGGCGATCGGATGGGCGCGAAAGTGGTCGATCTTTCAGTACCCGTTCGTGACGGCTTGCTGCGGCATGGAGTACATGGCGACGGCCTGCTCCCACTACGATGTGGACCGGTTCGGCGCCGGGTTTCCCCGCTTTTCTCCGCGGCAGGCGGACGTCCTGTTCGTGGTGGGGACGATCAGCCACAAGATGGCGCCGGTCTTGAAGAAGATCTACGATCAGATGACGGAGCCCAAATGGGTGGTGGCGTTCGGCGTCTGCACCTGCACCGGCGGATTTTACGACAACTATGCCACCGTGATGGGAATCGACACGATCATCCCCGTCGACGTCTACATTCCCGGCTGTCCTCCTCGGCCGGAAAACGTGCTGGACGGCCTGATGAAACTGCAGGCGAAGATCCAAGCCCAGCATGATGGAAAGCCGGTGGAACCGGCCCTTGCCCATGAGCGTTCCTTCACTGTCTGAACGGGTTCAAGCCCGATTCCCGCAGGCGGTCATCGCCCGGCACGCTTATCGTGGCGATGAGACGGTGACCCTCCGCAAAGAGAGCTTGCTGGATCTGGCCCGTGCGTTGAGGGATGACCCCGAGTTCCGGATGAACTTCCTGATGGACCTGACCGCCGTGGATTATCTGACGTTCGGGAAAACTCCTCAGGCCACGGGGGCGTTCGTGAACGCCGGCATCCGGCTGCCTCAGCCGATGAACATTCCAGACGCCCAACCCTGGCCGGGGCCGGCGACAGCGGCCCGGTTCGAGGTGGTTTATCACTTTTTCTCGGTTTCGCTGAATCACCGGCTTCGGGTGAAGGTGCCGGTGGAAGAGGCCGATCCGGTGGTCGATTCACTGACCTCGTTGTGGGGTTCGGCCGACTGGTTCGAGCGGGAAATTTGGGATATGGTTGGGGTGCGGTTCCGCGGCCACCCGAACCTCAAGCGCATCCTGATGTATGAAGAGTTTGAAGGCCATCCCCTGCGAAAGGATTATCCGGTCGATCAACGCCAGCCGCTGATCGGCCCGGTCAACTGAGCCCGAAACAAAACTCCCGATGACGGAACAAACCTTCGAAACGCGCGACATGCTGATGAACGTCGGTCCTTCCCACCCGGCGATGCACGGAATCATCCGGATCATCGCGAAGCTGGATGGGGAAGTCATCCGCGGCGCCGACGTCGAGATCGGTTATCTCCACCGCGGTTTCGAGAAGATGTCCGAGACCGTGTCCTACAACGGCGTCATGCCCTACACGGACCGGCTCAACTACGTCTCTCCGCTCATCAACAACATGGGCTACTGCATGGCCGTGGAAAAACTCCTGGGCTTATCCGTGCCGGAGCGGTGCCACTACATCCGGGTGCTGGTCTCCGAGATCTCCCGGATCACCGACCACCTGACCTGCGTGGGCGCCAGCGCGATGGAGCTGGGGGCTTTCACGGTCTTCCTCTATATGATCAAAGCCCGCGAG
>CAZKNC010000040.1:7111-9105 GCA_964553935.1 uncultured Planctomycetia bacterium
GGGTGGGCGGTGTGAAGGCGGATCTTCCGGCTGGATTTGAGGAGCGAACCCGCAAAACTCTCAAAGAGATCCGCAATGTTCTGGCCGAATGCGACAAACTGCTCACCCGCAACCGGATCTTCGTCGATCGGATGAAGAATACCGGTGTCATCTCGCAGGAGGACGCGGTTTCCTACGGCATTACCGGTCCGTTCCTGCGGGCGACCGGCGTCAATTACGATGTTCGCAAGGCCAATCCCTACGCGGTATACGACCGGATTGCTTTCGACGTTCCATTGGGCAATCATGGCGACAACCTAGACCGTTACTACTGCCGCATGGAAGAGATGGAGCAGTCGATGCGCATTATCGAGGCCTGCCTGGCTCAGGTCCCGGGCGGCGCCGTCAGCGTGGATCCGGAGACCGGTCGAGAAATTCCGGCGGCCGAGATGGTGGACGCCGCGAAGATGGGCAGGATTCAAGAAATCGCCGGCAAAACGGTGGTGGCCGATCCTACTTTAGAGGGAATGGGCGGATCCCATCACGCGAAGATCGGCACTTCCGAGAAGTGGGTTTTCCTGCCGCCGAAAGAGGACACCTACGGCAACATTGAAGGGCTGATGCAGCATTTTAAATTAGTCATGTTCGGTCATGGGATCCGGCTGCCGAAGGGCGAGGTCTATTTCCCGGTGGAAGGAGCCAACGGAGAATTGGGTTTCTACATCGTCAGTGATGGGTCGGACAAGGCCTACCGGGTTCGCGTGCGGCCGCCCTGCTTCACCATCATGGGAGCTTTGCCGAAATTGATCGTCGGAGGCATGATGGCCGATTTGGTGCCGACGTTCGGGTCGATCAACATGATCGGCGGAGAATTGGATAGGTGAAGATTCCCCCTCTTCCAGAGGAAATGGTTATGCTTTCGTTTGAGAAATTGGAGTCACAAGCGGCGGAGATTCTTGCCCGGTATGAAGAGAAGCGGGCGGCAACATTGCCGCTGCTCTGGCTCGTGCAGGAGAATTTCGGCCACATCCCGCCCGAAGGGGAGCAATGGGTTGCCGATCAAACCGGCCAAGCGGTCGTGCATGTCCGGGAGGTGGTCTCCTTTTACACCCTCTATCACACCAAGCCGGTCGGCAGGCACCATATCCAGGTCTGCGTTTCTCTGCCGTGCATGCTCAAAGGGGCTAAGCGGGTTCTGGCCAAGATGGAAGAGCAGCTGGGCATCGGGGTCGGGCAGACGACGCCGGACGGCAAGATCACCCTTTCCACCGTGGAATGCCTCTGCGCCTGCGAGGCGGCTCCGATGGCGCAGATCAACGAGAAATATGTCGGGCCTCTCACCTCGGACACGGTCGAACAGTTAGCCGAATCCGCTCGTACTGAGCTTGTCGAAGTACGAGCGGATGTTCGCCCTTCGACAGGCTCAGGGCGAACGGAATCCCAGCCATACGTCAGCACCGATGGGCCGGTCCTCTCCAAACGATTCCAGAATGCCGAGGGAACCTGGTTCGACGCCTACGCGGCCGACGGCGGTTACCAGGCCGCCAAGAAGGTGTTCACTTCCATGACGCCTGCCCAGGTGATCGAGGAGGTCACGCGCGCCAACCTGCGGGGTCTGGGCGGTGCCGGTTTCCCGACCGGCAAGAAGTGGAGCTTCATTCCGAAAGATTCCCCCCAACCGAAATACCTGGTGGTCAACGCCGACGAGGGAGAGCCGGGCACCTTCAAAGACCGGTACATCCTGGAGCGGGACCCGCACGCGCTGATCGAGGGAATCCTGATCGCCGCTTATGCCATTGGCTCGCACAAATGCTACGTTTACATCCGGGGAGAGTACGTACGGCCTTATCAGCAGTTCAGCCGCGCGGTGCAGGAGGCCTATGCAAAGGGCTGGCTGGGCAAAAACATTCAGGGCAGCGGGTTCGACCTGGAGCTGGTGGTCCACCGGGGGGCCGGCGCCTACATCTGCGGTGAGGAAACCGCGCTGCTTTCTTCGCTTGAAGGGGGCAAAGGTT
>CAZKNC010000041.1:0-5676 GCA_964553935.1 uncultured Planctomycetia bacterium
AACAGCGGTTTCCAGACCGCGAAGGCCGGCCGCGGCGGAATCGAGCCGATTTTCCAGAATGGCTTGATTCATTTCTCGCACGCGCAGAAGAACAAACGGCTGAATCATCGGCTCCGTTTGAACTCCGAGATAAAGCAGCGCGGGCTGCAGCAGCTCGTCGAGCCGTTCCGGCCCGCCCCCGATCACCAGTTCCGCGACCGGTGACTTCCCGATTCGATACGTTTCCAGCAGACGGTTCTTTTCCTCGATCGAAAGGGTTTTCGTCTCTTTGCTTAATTTCCGGCCGCTCACCCGCCCTTCCCGTCCGGCCCCCACCTCCACCCCGACCCGATCCAGATAGGGAGAAAGAAAGACCGACCCGGCTAAGACTTTCAGCGTCGTGGCGTCTTCCATCGGCTCTACTTTCACCGAAAAAGCGGTCCCTTTGACGACCGCATTGGCGGTCGGTGTTCGGACTTGAAGTTTGGATCCCCAGAACTGTTCGTGCGTCCGGGCCAGGACCTCTCCTTTCATCACGTTCAGAACGATGTTGGGACGCCCGCCGAACAGCCACAAGCGGTCCAACTCCTGCCAGGCGACTGTGGTCCCCGGCTTCAAGCGAAAGGAGATCTGGTTCGGGATTTCCAGGTCGATATCCCCGACCAAAGGGGTGTTGCTCAGCGGCTCGCCCGGAGCCAACGCCCCGGCTGCTGAAACCACCCGCATCGGCTGATGGACCGGCCGCGCGATGACAAAAACCATGATCAGCAAAGCGCCCACCGCCAGCCCAGCCGTGAAACCCCACCAGGGGAAAGCGGGACGGACCACCGGCACGAACACGGGCGGCTGCAGCTGCTCCAAAGGATTGATTTCCGCCGGCGGGAGGCCTCGCAGCACCGCTTGGACTCGATGGATCGCTTCGGAATGGGACCGGCATTCCGCGCAGCCGGCCAAATGCCCGGTCCAATGCGCCTGAGCGCCAGGGCTCAGCATCCCATCGTTCATCCGGGAAAGCTGTTCGGTGGTCGCGTGCACTCTTATCACAACCCCTCCTTCCGAAGATAGCCCAGCAGCGCGGCCAGCCGCGCCCGCCCGCGCGCCAGCCGGGAGGCCACCGTGTTGATCGAGCAGTGCAGGATCTCCGCCGCTTCCTTGTAAGGATATCCCTGGATATCGCACAGGATCAGCGCTTCCCGATAAGGCGGAGCGACTTTCAGAAGGGACGCTTGAACCGTCGTTTCAATTTCGGACTGCTCCGCTTTCTGTTCGGGATCCGGAGCTTCCTGAGGAATCAACTCTTCTCGGGACTGCTCTTCCCCTTCGTCGTTCGTGATCGGCTCATCCATTGAAAGCTCCGCGTGGTTTCGCTGATCCCGGATACGGTTGAGCGCCAAGTTCTTGGCGATCCGATAAATCCAGCCGGCTGCGCTGCCGGTTGGACGGTAGGAACCCAGGTGTCGAACCACTCTCAAAAAAGTCTCCTGCGCGAGATCTTCCGCCGCCGCTTGATTTCCGGTGAATCGGTACAGGTAATTCAAAATGGGCCTCCGATATTTCTCGTAAAGCGCGGCCAGCCCTTTCGGATCGCCGGTTTGCGCCCAGGCAATCAGTTCCTGGTCCGATCGCTCCGGTTCCGGCGGGGTCCACTCCCGAGGGCTCCCCCTCGAGTAACCCAGCGTCGCCTTCTCTTCTTCCCTGTTCATACGTGCAAGTATACCCGATCGTCGGGGAAACCCTCGAGCGGCGCGGCTTTACCTGCGGGGCTACTTTTGCTAAATTAGTTTTGGACAACCCACTCAAGGAGGGCTGACGAATGCCGGACCTTTACAGCAACGTGCATTTGATTCTCCGCTGGCTGCATGTCCTGGCGGGCATTACTTGGATCGGGCACCTGTATTTCTTCAATTTCGTCAACGTCCCTCTGCAGGGAGCGCTCGACGACGCCACCAAAAAAGCCGTCAACCCTCAGCTGATGCCGCGGGCGCTTTGGTGGTTCCGGTGGGGAGCGATGATCACCTTCTTCGCGGGGATCGCGCTGTTCATTTTGATCTATTTCTACACGCCGGGGATCGGTTTCGGGCCCACCAGCCTGCTGATGGACGCAGGCCGGATCACCGACCGGGCGATGTGGATTTTGTTCGGAATGACGCTGGCCTTTATCATGTGGTTCAACGTCTGGATGATCATCTGGCCCGCGCAGAGACGGCTCTTGACCGGAAAAGTCCCTCAGCCGGAAATCGCCGGCGTGCGCCGAAAGGCGTATCTGGCCTCCCGCACCAACACGTTCCTTTCAGGGCCCATGCTGTTCGGGATGCTGGCCCCTTCCCATTACGGGGCCATGACCAAAGAAGCCCTGGGAATGGCGGTGGCGCTGGGGGTGCTGGCTATGGGGTGGAGCGTCCGCTCTTCGTCGAAGGTAGGGAAGCTGGCGTAGGCAAAAAGAGCATTTCCGCTTTGCCCGGATCGTAGTCGACAAGAAGCTTTTGCCCTTCGCGGATCTTCCCCGCGAGCAGAGCTTTGCCTAACCCGGTCTCAATTTCTTTTTGAATGGCCCGCTTGAGCGGCCGGGCCCCATAGGCCGGTTCATAGCCGATCCGGATCAGGTAATCCTCGGCCGAGCGGGTCAGCTCCAGCTCCATTCCGCGCTCCCGCAGACGCTGTCGGACCCGCTCCAATTGGATTTCCAAAATTTTCCGCAGGTGGCTCTCCGTCAGCCCGTGGAACAGGACGACCTCATCCACGCGGTTCAAAAACTCCGGCCGGAAATGCTGTTTGAGATTTTCCGGAGGCAGGTTGGAAGTCATGAGGACGACGGCGTTCTTGAAATCCACGGTCCGCCCCTGCCCGTCGGTCAGCCGTCCGTCGTCCAGGACCTGCAGCAGGACGTTGAAAACGTCCCGATGGGCCTTCTCGATTTCGTCGAGCAGGATGACGCAGTACGGCCGGCGGCGCACCGCCTCGGTGAGCTGGCCCCCTTCCTCATATCCGACGTAGCCCGGCGGGGCTCCGATCAGCCGGGCGACCGTGTGCTGCTCCTGATATTCCGACATGTCGATGCGGATTACGGCCCGTTCGTCGTCGAACAAAAACTGGGCGAGCGCTCGGGCCAGTTCGGTTTTCCCGACGCCGGTCGGCCCCATAAAAAGGAAAGAGCCCACCGGCCGCTGGGGATCCTTCAGCCCTGATCGGGCCCGGATCACCGCTTCCGCGACGGCCGTGACCGCTTGGTCCTGGCCCACCACCCGCTGGTGCAGTTCCTCTTCCAAATGGAGCAGGCGCTCGGTTTCCCCTTCCAACAGCTTAGTGACCGGGACGCCGGTCCAGCGGCTGACCACCCGGGCAATCTCCTCTTCCCCAACCTCTTCCTTCAGCATCCCGGAGGCCGATCGGGTTTCGCCGACTCGGCGTTCCTCCTCGGTCAACTTTTTCTCCAGCCCGTGAAGCTGGCCGTATTTCAGTTCCGCCGCCTTGTCCAGATCGTACGCCCGCTCGGCCTGCTGAACCGCCAGTCGGGTTTCCTCGATCTGTTTTTTCAGGTCTCGGACTTTCTTCAGCGCGGCTTTTTCCTTTTCCCACTGCGCTCTCAACGCGTCGGCCTTCGCCTTCAAATCGGCCAGCTCTTTTTCCAGCGCTTCCAGACGGGCGCGTGAAGCGGAGTCCTTCTCTTTCCTCAGCGCTTGGCGCTCGATCTCCAGCTGCATCACCCGACGGGAAGCGCCCTCCAGCTCTGCAGGCATCGAATCGATCTCGGTCTTTAAAGCGGCGGCGGCTTCATCCACCAGGTCGATCGCTTTGTCCGGCAGGAACCGGTCGGTAATGTATCGATGGGACAGCGCGGCCGCGGCGACGAGAGCGGCGTCGGTGATCCGCACACCATGGTGCAGTTCGTACCGCTCTTTCAAACCGCGTAAAATGGAAATGGTTTCCTCCGCCGACGGCTGATCCACCAGGATCGGCTGAAAACGGCGCTCCAGCGCGGCGTCCTTCTCGATGTTCTTGCGGTACTCGTTCAGAGTGGTCGCCCCGATGCAGTGCAGTTCCCCGCGCGCCAGCATCGGCTTCAAAAGATTGCCCGCGTCCATCGCGCCTTCGGCCTTGCCGGCCCCCACCACCGTATGAAGTTCGTCGATGAACAGGATGATTTCCCCGCTGGCGGATTGAACTTCCTTGAGCACGGCTTTCAGCCGCTCCTCAAATTCTCCCCGGTATTTGGCGCCCGCGATCAAGGCCCCCATGTCGAGACTGACCACCCGTTTTTTCTTCAGACCTTCCGGCACGTCGCCGCGCATGATCCGTTGAGCGAGTCCTTCCACAATGGCCGTCTTCCCTACCCCGGGATCCCCGATCAAAACCGGATTGTTTTTGGTGCGCCTCGAAAGAACCTGCACCAGCCGCCGGATTTCCTGATCCCGGCCGATCACCGGATCCAACTTTCCGGCGGCAGCATCCCGAGTCAGATCCCGGCCGTATTTTTCCAGCGCCTGGTAAGTCTGTTCCGCAGCTTGCGAGGTGACCCTCTGCCCTCCTCGGACCTGTTTCAATGCGGCCTGCAGCGCCCTGGGATTGGCTCCCTGCTCTCGAAGCAGTTTGCCGACTCCCGACGTCTCGGCGGCCAGCCCCAAAAGAAGATGCTCCACTGAAATATAGTCGTCCTGAAGACGCTTGGCTTCCTCTTCGGCATGAGCCAGCGCTCGGTTCAGCCGCGTCGAGGCGTACAGTTCCGATTCGCCGGTTCCTCCCTCGACCTTCGGAAGTTTTTCGAGTTCTTCTTCCAAATGCTGACGAAGAGTCTCCCGCTTGGCCCCCACTGCTTCTAGAAGCACTGTGGCCGTTCCTCCCGGATCCTCCAGCAAACCCAAGGCCAGATGCTCCGGCTCCAGCCGTTGGTGGCCTTGACGCAGAGCGAAGCGCTGGGCGAACCCGAGCGCTTCCTGTGCTTTTTCCGTAAATCGTTCCGCGTTCAATTCTTCTTCCTCCTTACAATCTCTATATTGGCACTCTTATATATAGAGTGCTAATTCAATAGCAACTATAATACCTGTAGCGAGTTTTGTCAATAGTCTTTTTAGCTGGATCTGAGAACTGCTTGAAACTGCTCTTGAAGCGCCCTCAAAATGCGGTCTACTGACGCGCTGACTTCTTCTTCCGTGAGTGTTCGATGGGAGTCGGAAAAATCCAACCGAAGCGCCAAGCTTTTCTTGCCGGCAGGCACCTGTTTTCCATGGTAAATGTCAAACAGCACTGCCTCTTGAAGCAGGGGGCGGCCGGCCTGCAGCACCGCTTCCTGAATCTTCCGGTAGGGAAGGGTTTCCTCTACCACCAGGGCCAGATCCCTGGAAACCGAAGGGAAGCGAGGCAAGGGCTGCACTCGCAGCGGCGGGGGGGCCTTAGCCAGCATCGTCTCCAGGTCGAATTCTGCGTAAGCGACGTCCCGCTCCGCCGGGATTTCGAAGCGGGAGAGAATTCCCGCAGAAAGGAGCCCGCTCCAGCCCCAGCGAATCTCTCCTTGATGGAAACTGAGGCTGGAACCCGCCTGGGCAACAGGGATCGGCTCCTCTTTTTCAGATAAAACTCCCCATCCGCCGCGCTGCGCCAGTAATTGGATCGTTCCTTTCAAATGAGAAAGCCCCGGCGAACCGGCCGCCAGCAGAGAAAGCGATTTTTTCTCAGCGGAAACCCCGCCGGAACCAAAGATCG
>CAZKNC010000041.1:5686-9067 GCA_964553935.1 uncultured Planctomycetia bacterium
GCCTCGTCATGCCGGGTGCCTTCGGTCAGTGCGTTGCCGAGATTGTTCCACGCCTCGGCAAAATCGGGATCGACCGTCACCGCCCGCTGGTAACAGGCGATCGCTTCGCCAATCCGCCCCAGCCGCCGCCCCGCCGCAACCATAGATCGCTCCTATTCCGAAAAACAGGAAGGTCTCGGAGGTTTTCCGTCGGAGATTCAACGACAGCGCGGTAAGCGCCCCGGGAAGCAAAGCGGGCCGCAGGCAAGCCAGGTCCGCGCTGAGCGGGTTCCGAATGGTCCGTGCGGTTTTCATCCCGCAGCGCGCGAGGGTTTCCGGACTCAATAAACTGTAGGTTAGGATTTCCTGGTAGCCGGAGGCCGCTAAAAGTCTTCGGAGGTTCTGCTCCCGTTCCAACCGGGGATCTTCCGTCGATTTCCAGCGCTCCATCGATTGGCGGGGAAACGGCGGCAGGGAAGCCGGGCATCGGTCATAGCCGAATAAGCGGGCAAGTTCCTCATACAAATCTTCCGAAATTCGAAGATCGTTCCGCCAGGAGGGAGGGTCCACCTTCCAGCCGCGGCTGCTGCCTCGAATCTCACATCCCAGATGCTCCAGGTGCCGTTTCTGCTGGGCGGGGGTGATTTTCATTCCCAAAACTTCTTCGGCTTTGCGCGGTTTAAGGGAAATGGAGGGGCGTTTCGGAAATTCCGCTCGGACCTCCGTTCGAGCGCGGAGCGTGCCGCCGGCAATCCGGAGAATCCACCGGGCTGCCCGCGCCGCGGCGGCGGGAACCATCTCCGGATCCACCCCTCGCTCAAATCGATAGGAGGAATCGGACGCCGCCTTGGCAATCCGCGCCGCGCGGCGGACCAGCGCGGGCTTGAAACAGGCCGACTCCAGAAAAATTCGGCGCGTCCCGGAAGTGATTTCCGTGTTTTTCCCGCCCAGGATGCCGGCCAGCGCCACCGGCTTTCGACCGTCGGCGATGACCAGGAGTTCCGGCGTGAGCGTTCGGCTCACTCCATCCAGCGTTTCCAGTTTTTCTCCCGCCTTCGCTCGTCGAACCGTGATCGAGGCGCCTTCCAGCCGGTCCAGATCAAACGCGTGCAGCGGCTGGCCTAGCTCCAACAGGCAAAGGTTCGTCAGATCCACCACGTTATTGACCGGGCGGATTCCCAATCGAGTCAAGCGCCGGGCCAATTCCGGCGGGCTGGATTCGATTTGGACTCCTTCGATCACCAGCCCCACGTAAAGCGGACAGTCCTCGCTCGATTCCACCCGGACCGGCATCCCTTCGCCCGTCGAGGCCGGCAGTCGAAACTCCCGCTGAAGCCAGCGCGGGAACCGAAACGGCCGCCCCAGCGCCGCAGCTGTTTCGCGCGCGATTCCAAGGTGGCTTAAGCAGTCGGAACGGTTCGGAGTAACTTCCGCTTCAAACAGAAAATCCCCGTCAACCGGGGAAAGGGATGTTACCTCCAGCCCCGCCATCGTCAAGCGGTCCGCCAGCGAAGCCGGCGGCAGGGAGAGCTCGATGAACTCTTTCAGCCAGGAAAGGAGGAATTTCATCTTTTCAAGGAAACTGCCGAAGGAATCTCACGTCGTTCTCAAAAAACGTGCGGATGTCTTCGATGCCGTTTAAGAGCATGGCAATCCGCTCCACCCCCATTCCGAACGCGAACCCCACGGTTCCGGCGGGATAGTTCACCGCTTGGAACACTTCAGGGTGCACCATCCCGCATCCCAAAATCTCCAGCCAGCCCTTCTGGCCGCAGACTCGGCACCCTTTCCCTTGGCAAAAGATGCAGGCCAGGTCCGCTTCGGCGCTGGGCTCGGTGAAAGGGAAGTGATGCGGACGGAATCGAAGCCGCGCCTGCGGACCGAACATCCCCTGGGCCCACGCCAGCAGAACCCCTTTGAGATCGCCGAACGTGGTGCCCGGAGCAACCGCCAGCCCTTCCACCTGGTGGAATTGAAAGCAGTGTGTGGCATCCACGGCATCCGGCCGGTAAACGCGGCCCGGGACCAAGATGCGGAACGGCGGCACATGCCGCTCCATAAAACGGATCTGAACCGGCGAGGTGTGCGAGCGCAGCAGGAGGTTTTCCTTCTCCAGATAAAACGTATCGAAGTTCTCGCGGGAAGGGTGCTCCGGCGGGATGTTCAGCGCCTCGAAATTGTTATGCTCGGTCTCGATCTCCGGCCCGTCGATTTCCGAGAAGCCGATGGAGCGGAAGATTTCCGCGATTCGCCGGATGGTCTGCGTGATCGGATGCTGCCGGCCGACCAGGGGGACGGCGCCGGGCAGGGTCAGATCCAGCGAACGGGCCGCCCGCCGCGGCCCGCCGTCCAGCTGAGCGCGGCGGGCGGCCAGCGCCTGCTCGAGCGCCTGCTTGACGGTATTGAGTTTGCGGCCCAGGCGCTGTTTCTGTTCGGGCGAGAGGGTTGTCTCCCGCATGACGGAGAATTGGTTCGTCAGCTCTCCGCTGCGCCCCAGATACTTCACCCGAGCCGCCTCGAGCGCATCGGCGTCGGCGGCTTCTTCCAGGGCCCGAACAGCGGACTGCTGGAAGGAATCGAGTGAGCGCTCCCGCTCCTCGATGGAAAGTTCGGTCAACGCGCGGAAGAGTTTTTGGCGACCTGAACCAGTTCCCGAAAAGCGCCTTCGTCGTTCACCGCCAGATCGGCCAGGATCTTTCGGTCCAAAGAAACGTTGGCAGCTTTCAAACCCGCGATAAATTGACTGTACCGCAAACCCTCGGCTTCCGACGCCGCGCTGATCCGCGTAATCCAAAGCTCACGGAAATCGCCCTTGCGCATTTTCCGGTGCCGCGTGGCGAACGCCATCCCTCGCATGACCGTCTCTTTGGCGCGGCGGTAGATCTTGGACCGCTTGCCCCAAGCGCCTTTGGCCGCCTTCAGCGTCCGTTTGTGGCGGCGCTTGCTGGAAACTGAGTGTGAGACTCGTGACATCTTCCGTTCTCCTTTTCCCTTAACTTAACCCCAAGGAAGCAGCTGCTTGATCCGCCGCTCATCCGATGGGCTGACTTGTTCTCGTTGTGAAAGCTTCCGCTTCCTCTTGCTGCTGCGGTGCGTCAACAGGTGACTCCGGTTCCCCTGGGCCCGCTTGATCTTTCCGCTGGCCGTAAACCGGAACCTCTTGGCCGTCGCCCGCCGTGTTTTCAGCTTCGGCATGTTCTGTTCTCCTTATTTCGGTGCCAGCGTCATGAAGACAAACCGGCCTTCCTGCGCGGGGGCCCGTTCGATCTGGGCCACTTCGGCTACTTCGTCCCGCAGCCGCTCCAGGAGGCGATGCCCGAACTCTTGATGGGCCATCTCCCGCCCCCGAAAGACCAATGTGACCTTCACCTTATCCCCCCTCTTCAAGAACTTCAAGATGGA
>CAZKNC010000042.1:0-3173 GCA_964553935.1 uncultured Planctomycetia bacterium
CTCTGCATCAGCCCATTCAGATTTTGCAGCTGATCCAGCTGGCGCGGACCCATCGCCGGATTCCAGAGCCGAAGGGCTTGAGCCGGCGCGGATGCTTCGGGAAGCCCGCTCTTTTGGGCGGCGGCGTTCAACTGATCGAAGGTGAGTGTTTCAACGCCGGCCAGCGCGCCCGCGAGATTTCGAATTCGGGAATCGGAGCTGGCTTGTCCGATACGGTTCAGCCAATCCCGCCGGACCGACGGATTCTCGGAGATCCGCTTGAGATCGGCCGCCGTGACGGGTCCCAGCCGAGTCGGATCGACCGCCAGGCCGCCTTGCTCCACGGAAGCGGTCAGATCCCGCGCGAACCGGTCGATATCCTGCACGGCATCCAGCCGGGTGATGCCGGGCAAAGCCAGCGTTGTCCATCCCTGCGCGCTGAGCTGGAACAGATCGGCCGCCTGAGCGAGCCGCCCATGATCGGCCTCCAGATCCCGCTGGGCCATCTCGGCGATCACCCGGTGCTTGCCGATTTCCCGCGTGATTTCCTGCCGAAGATCCGGATCCTCGGCTCCCTTCAACTGCTCTTCGAGCTCATGCGCCTGCTCGGTATGCTCGACGGCCTCGTACACCAGCGGCAGGGCCTCGCCGAGCTCTCCGCCCAGCGCCCAGGCCGCGTAGGCCGCCTTTGGAGAATGGGAATCGAGCATCGTCCGGAATAGATCTCCGGGGATCGGGGCCGCCGCGGGCAGACCCAGCGCGGCGTGCGTCTGAGCGATTTCCTCCAGACGGGCCAGACCATCGGTGGTGGACAGCCAGCCCCGATCCGCCAGACCGGTCAGGACCACCTGCTGCTGCGCCGAGTCGCCCTGAACACCGCCCACCATCTCGTTCCAAAGAGAACCACCTTCTCCAGGCAGTTGTTGGAGAAGCATTCTGAGCTCTACCCAGCGCGTCACTCCCACGGCTCCCTGCTGGAAACCGACGTACTCCGTCAGGACGGCCTGCTGTTCCAGAGTCAGCCGGGATTCGGCCGTCAGGCCGACCTCTTCGCTCCACTGCCTCAGCCACGACACCAGCTCGGGCCGCGGGTCTCCTGAAAGCATGGAAGCGGCGGCGGAAACCGTCTCGGCCCTGGCAATTCCCACCTGCATGGCCCGGCTTTGCTGTTTGGCCTCAATCGAGCGGCCGACCGCGGCATCGGCATGAGAAGGAAGCAGGGCATCGGACAGCGTGTTGGCGACCGCCACGCGATCGGTGAACGTTTCGGAAGCCAGCCAGGAGCGGCGTCCCTCGGCAGGCACGGCGGTGGAATCGTACCGGAAATTCTCAGCCGCCCGGTACATCTCCCGAACTTCCGTCAGGGCTTCCCGCCCTTCAGGACCAAGCCGGCCCATCTCCGCCAGCAGGCCGCCCAGTACCATCGTCTGCTCATGCGCGGCTCCTTCGGCGATTTGGCCGATGACCGCCTTGCCCAGCAGAGTCCGTTCGCTCCAATGCACGGCCGACCGATACCGGCGGGAGAAGATCTCCGACAGGGCCGTCTCGAACAGCCGGCGGACCGCAGGATCCTGGGCCAGCGCCCGCTGTTCCTGAACAAAACTCTTCAGCTGGTCGTGCAAAATCTGCTCGATGTGGTGGCGGGCGCCCGCATGTTCGACCACGGTCCCCAGGTAGAGCGCCCGCAGATGGATCTGTTCCAGCGTGGACAAGGTCTCTCCCGCCCGGAATCGCCCCAGCAGAGCGGCGTCAGCGCCGCGGGCCGGATCCTGGCTGCGGCCCCGCAGAGACCGTTCCAATCCTCGCGCCAGCCCCGGCTCATTTCGAAGAACATCCAGGTCGCTGTTAAGCCGCGCCTGATCGAGGTAGAAGAAGCGGCCGGTCATGTCGGTCCGAGTGCCGGGTTCGGTCCGTCCTTTGAGCTGAGTCAACGCTTCGTCCGACAGATGATCCACCAGGGCGTGGATATCGCCCCGGCCTTTGCCTGCCAGATCATCCAGACCTTTCAAATCGTAGCTGGTGCCGAGGATTCCCATCTCATTGGTGAGAATGATCCGGCCGCGAGCGTTCTTGGCGAACTGGTCGACGTCCAGATTCTCGTTTTTCTGCGCGTCCAGGATCAGGATCTTCTGTTCTTCCGGCTTCGTCGTCGGGTCCCTGTAGGAAGGGTCATTCACGTCGGCGGCCAGACCGCTCAGCCGGGAATCCTGCCGCAGGCGGGTCAGCAAATCCGCCCGCATTTGCGGATCGGTGATGTAGACGATCGCCGTCCGGCCGTCCTTGCCGCCCTGCCAGGATTCCAGGACCCCTTCTTTGACCGCTTCCAGAACCCCGGTCCCCGGATCGTACAGAACGAAATACCCCTCCCGCGGCTGACCGGTCCAATCCCGCCGGATGGCCTGCCGGAGCCCCCCGAGATCCACGCCGCCCCGGTCCATCGCGTTCAACACTTCCCATCGATCGTAGTGATAAGCACCTTTGCCGTCCCTGTTGAAATCGAACAGGTACGACGGCCGGACGAAACTGAGCTTCATGCCGACGTACGCTTCCATGATCCGGGCCCCTTCGCGGTAGGTGGCTGACCCGGCCAGGATTTTGGCATCGGGACTGGCCTTGAACATCTCCAGCAGATAGGTGCTTTGGGAGGTGGCGTTCTTGCGCACCTGCGTCATCGGTTCCGCCCCTTCGGCCAGGTAGGCCTTCAGGCCGCCGTGGGTCGCCTCTTTCCAGGTGGCCACGGCGGTGTAAATGAGGTCGTCATACACGCGAGTCGGCTGAGGCGATCCGTCCAGATCGGAAACCGGGAAGATGTAGGGATTCTCCGCACTGTAGCCATAGCTGCCCGGAGCAAAGGCCTTGTCCAGGATCGCCTTGACAGCCGACTGGATCTGAGCATCCTCCACCTTCTTGCCGGGATTTTGTTCTTCATACTGCTTGCGGATCTCGTTGTAGGCGCCCTGATTCAGGAAAACGTGCCCATGCTCGACCCGGTTCTTCTCCGGATAGTGGTAGCGCAGGCCGGTGGTGTTTTCGTTGAACGATTCGCTGATCGGTCGCTCCCAGGCCTGAAGTTTCCCGCTTCGGACCAGCTCGTAGACGATGGGAGCCAGCTTCGGCGCGGGCCCAAGATCCTGCATCAACGCGTATTCGTGCACCCCCTCCGCGGCGCGCGACTCAATGTAGGAAGTGACCAC
>CAZKNC010000042.1:3183-8953 GCA_964553935.1 uncultured Planctomycetia bacterium
CGGTAAACAGCTTGGTCGCCTCGTCGATCATGAGGGTTCCCACGTTCTTCCAGGCCTCCCGCAGAGCAGGATCCCGCCGGCCCGCGTTGGTGGCGAAATTCCGGGCATCCCACTCCATGACGATGATCCGAGCGCCCGGGCTCGTGAGAGCGCCGACCAGCTCGGAGTAAGCGGTCCCTGCCGTCGGAACCCCTCGAGTGTCTCCGTCCTTCTTGGCTTGGGTGCCGTCAAAAAGCTCGACGCCGAACAATTTGTGGATCGGCGCTTTTTCCGCGTCTCCAAACACCTTTTTGGAAGCGCCCGGCTCCACCAGGTAAACAACCGGCTTGCCCCACATCTGAGCGCTGATGCTGCCGGCCATCAGGAAGACCAGGGTCTTTCCGCCGCCGGTCCCCAGGAAAGCCGCCCTGGCTTTGGTATGCGGGTCTTCAAAGAAGCTCTCGAGCATCTCCCTCTGAGCGGTCAACCGATCCTGGGCCTTGAGACGATCCGGATGATCTGCCGGCTTCCTCAGGTCCCGGCGCACATCGGGGTGCAGTTTCTGGAAATGCTCCATGGCCAGCGGGATCGCCTTCTGCCGGAATTCTTCCCACTTGGCGGCCTGGCCCGCGGGATCCTTTTCACCCTTCCAGGAATCGAAGAGGGTATCAGCGGCTTCCAGTTTCTGGTCGAATTCCGCCCGTTCTTGAGAGGTCAGCTGGGAAACGGCGGCAGTCAGCCGGATCAGTTCCGGCGTGAGCGCGTTGGACAGCGGGAGCGCGTTCTGGAGGTACTCCGCCAACTGGGCCAGGCGGGTCACCTGGTCGGGCTGACCCTGAAGGGTCAGTTCCCGGCGCAGGTCGGTGAGGATCTGCTGGACGGATCGATCGAAGGGAGTTCGGGAGATCTCCGCCGGGCCGCCCCGCACGCCGTCGGGCTGTCGGGCGCCGCTGGCCGACATCCGGTCGAACGGGATGTCCAGTCCTTCCAGCCGCGCGATCCGAACCACCAGCCGGGCCGCCGCGTCCGGACCCGCCGCCATGGCCCGGTCGATTCCATCGAAGAGACGGTCCACCATCTGCCGGCGGCTTTCCGGAAGAACTTTCTGCGTTTCCGACATCTTCTGGCCGGTCTGCCGCTGATAACGGGAGGTTTCCTCGGCAACCCGCTCCTTCACCGTCTCGGAGCCGGCACTGAGCAGGTAGGAAATTTCCCGATCCAGATCGGCCTCAAACCGTTCTCTCACGCCCTTCGGGATAGCCAGGTTGGGCGCGCGGCCGAAGGAGATGCCTGCTAATTGATAGGAAGGGGTCGTCTTCACCGCGCCGGTCCGAATGGCCTCGTTGGCGCTTAAGACCACGGTAACGATCGCGGCTTTCTGATCGAGCGCCAATCCGTTCCAGCTCTTACCCGACGCCAGCTCGGAGAACCGGACCATCATCGCCTGCAAAGCGGTTCCTTCCACCGGCTTCGATTCCCGGCCGGATAGTTTCGTCAGCGCTTCGCTGAGCAAACTCACCTGCCGGTACAGCAGCGCGTGGGACTGATCCTTGTCCAGCAGTCGATCGGCCCGCAGAGAGCGGGTGACTCCCATCAGCTCCGACACGCCCTCGAGGGCCGCCAGAAGTTTTTCCGTCCTCTCCGGCGTCGATCGGCCGACTCCCCTCAAGAGACCGCCCATCTGCCCGGCAACGGCTCGAACCATGTCGTTCAGGAGCGAACGAGCTTCCGGACCGATGCGGCCTCCCGCCGATCCAACGGCGGTCCAGGCGTTCTTCATGGAGAAGATCGATTCCAGCTGGGCCTGGATCAATCCGCGGAAAGTCCCGGCCTCCAATCCGGCCAGATCCAAACCGGCCAATCCCTGCATCCGTTCCGCGACAGCCCGGCCCACCCCCAGAAGATGGACGCCCATGTCATTAGCCAGAGCTTTGAGAGCCCGGCCGGTCAAACCGCCCTCGCGAGCCGCGGACAAAGATCGATCGACGAGAACCGACAGCGCCGTCTCCGCCTGGATCAGGCCGCCAAAGGCCTCCACCTGCTGTCGAACCGTCACCCCCTTGGACCCAACCAGCCCATCGTACAAGGCGAGGAGCCCGACCCGCCCGCCGGCTTCTCCCAGGAACAGACGGGTCAGAGTTCCCACATTGTTCCGGATAAAACCGGCCACATCATTGGGCTTCACGCCGGCCCGGACCAGCGACTCAACCGCCTGCCCCATCAGGCCGCTGACATTGCTGAACGTGAGGCCGATCCCGGCCACCAGGTCGGAGGCCTTTCCGCCTTCGCGCGCCACTGCTTTCGCCGCGGCATCCAGCAGGTTTTCGAACGTCCGGGCGACATCGCCGACTAAGGTCGAAACAAACGCGTGGTAGGCCTGCCGCTCGGCTTCGGTGGAGAAGCGAGCCGTGTCCAAAGAATCCAGCGCTTTCCGGGCCAGATCGACCAGCTGGCCGACGGCTCGGCGGGCAGCCTGCGCGGCCTCCACCGTCCCGGAATTGTTCGCCTGCTGGATCAGAAGATCCGCCTGCGCCTGGAACCGGCCGATCTCATCCTGCAGATTCTGCCGCTGGCCTTCCGGCGAGAACTGCCGGGAACTTTGGACGAATCCTCTGGTCCGCTCCGGAAGCGCCTCCGGCGCCTGCGCTGCCGGTTTGCTCGCGGCGGCTGTTTTCTCCGGCGCCTGTTCCACGGACCGGAACGTGCCGCGCTGGCCTTCCAGACGGATGGTCAGCTCCTCGCGGCCGGCTCCGGAGAGAACGATTCTTTCTTTCAGACTGCCGCGATAGCGGACCGCGCCGCTGGCCGAATCGCGCACGGTGATCTCCAGACCCGGAAGACGAGAATTTCCTTTGGGATCCACCGTGACGGTCAGCTGAGCGTCACGCCCCTTGCCGGAAAGTTTGAACGTCACCTCAAAGGGAACCTGGGCCCCCCGGACCGGTACTTGCTCTCCGGAGGAAAGATTGAATGTCAGTGTCCGGCCATTGGACGACACCGTCCCGGAAGGAGCCGGCTTGGACTCGGCCGGCGGAATCCCCGCCGGCAGAACCGGCGAGGAACCGCGAATCTGCCCAACCGCGTCTCGATGCGCCTCCTCTAGGCGCGCCACGGAGCTGGAATCGGTTTCGACCAGAAGGGGTTTGAGTTCCTGAATGACCTGATCCATTTGGGCCAGCTCTTTCATGGCCGATTGTTCCGCCCGGGCGACCGGCTCCCCCTTCTGGACCGACGTGTTGAACCGGGAAACCGTTTCCTGCCGGCGATCATTCACCAGGTCGGCCAGCCGGCCGGCCACGGCTGTGAGTTCGGCCGGATCCGCTCCGGCGGATTTCAAGATCGTCACGGTCTTGGCCAGGAGCTCCAATTCGTCCATCGAAGCTTGCCGCCCTATCTCCGAAGCCGCCAGCCGGCCGACCTGGCGAAGAAGCTGCTGGGCCTGCGGGCGCGCTTCAAAGTCGCGAGCCACCCCGGCCAAATTCTCCAGCGTCAGCACCAAACGAGCCCGATCGATGGCCGAAAGCGCTTGATGGCCGGGTTGGCCCATTGGAGTCAGCGCGGCGGTGATCCGGCTCTCCACCGCCGCTGTCATCCGGCCAAGCCGCTGAGGCAGCCCCTGGCCGACCACCGGCACGAGCAGGCGGAACGCGCTCAAGGTGCTCAGCGCCTGCGCCGCCGCGGCCTGCGCTTCCGGCATCATCGCGGCGGGATCGATGCCGTCCAACACGCGGAAGAGATCGGCCGCCGCCCATCGGATTTGATCCAACACCGGTTTTTCTGGCGCGGCAGACGGGCTCTCTTGGACAACCGGTTTGGGCTCCATCACTGCCGGCCTGGTCGGCTCCGCCGCGGACGTCGACGTCGGGGCGGTATCGGCCGGTTCAGCCACAGAGATCGGTTCCAGTTCAGCCGGTCGGGCATCGGCGGCAACTCCTGTCAAACCAGGCGCCTTCGGCGTCGGAACAACTGCCGGCTGTGGAACGGACGGCGTCTGATCCGCCGGTTGGCGGCTGGTCGCTTTCTCGATGGCCCCCTTCGCCGTGCCCAAGACAATCTGAGCGGAGACTTCCCCTTCTACGCTTAGTGAGATCTTGTTCTCTATCTTCGGAGCCAGCGCCGGATTCGCGCTGATCACCGAGAAGGCGACCACTTCTCCGATAAAACCACCGATCCCCTTCGCGACGGATTCACTTACACCCCCGCCGATCAGAACATTGGCGATGGTGTCGCCCACCGGTTTGCCGATATGCTCCTGCGCCAAAGGTAGAATGACTTTGAGATCGATGAACAGCCCGGTGTAATGAAGCAGAACACCTCCCTCTTGCTGAAGCCCATGCTTGAGAGCAAATCCTGAGCTCAACCCCGGGAAACTGCCCAGCATTCTTCCCAGCGGAGCGGCAAACGCCGTCATCACCCCCATGTAAAGAGCGCCGCCCCAGCTTTGAAGCGTGAACATCTGTTCACTGCCGCGGCGATCCGCCGCCAGATGCCTGGCGAAGAACCCTGCGATTCCCTGTCCGGTCGCCGCTTCTCCGCGGGTGTTGACCAGCGGGATGCCGAACCCGCTCTGAGCGGTCAGAAGAGCCAGGTTGGAAGCCAGCCCGACCACCGGGTTCAATCGGAACTGCAGGGTGAGCGTGGTCTGGCCCGCGGTTGTCGGCAGGGCTTGAGCGAAGTTCTGCGCCGCGCGGGCCGCAAAAGTGCCTACCGTCGTCCAGGTCCGGCTGAACGCCTCCGCTCCGCGGAACCCAGTCATGGACAAAGCGCCCCCGCCAACAGTCGTGATAAAACGGTCCGCGGCGTTCAAGGCCCTTCCGGAGAAACTGGCGGCCGTCTGGGCCGCAGCGGTCGAGACCGATCTCTTCAGGGTCAGATCCGCGGCCATCTTCGACGCCTCCAGCTCGATCCGGCCTTTGAGCATCCGTTCGCCGAATTCCCGGCCGGTGATGAGTGCCAGCCGGTCGCCGCCTCGGATGGTCAGCCCGGCGGCCCGGGCGGCCAGGATCGCTTCCGGATTGAGCGTCAGCCGGGCTCCCCAGGTGGCCCATCCCGGAGCATGTCCAAAACCGTTCGTCAGGAACCGGTGAATGCCGCCGCCCACACCGCTCTCTACCGCTTCCCTCATGACTCGGGAATAAGCCTGTTTACCTGCCTGCTCCGCAAGTTCGGTTGCCCCGTCTTTCAGTCCTTGTTTGGCCGCCTGTCCAAGAACTTCCTGGTAAGCGCGTTCACCGGTTTCCTTGGCCGCAGTCCGCCAAAGGGCCATCTTTCCGACCGCCCGCAGAGCCATCACATCTCCCAACCCGCCGGTTCCCAGGAAAAGGGTGGCCTCCCGGCTGGCGCCGGCCACGTACGAGAAGGTCTGCGGTGTGATCCGGCCCCATCCATAGGCAACCAATCCGTCCGAACTGCCGCCGGCAGCCCACCGGCCGAACTCATCGGCAGAGAAGGCACCGACCAGCGCCTGGACCGGCATCAGAGACCAGTGAACATTCGGATCCGCGAACCAAGGGACCGTCTCATGCAGGCGGGAAGTGAACTGCCCGGTCGCCGGATTGTACTGCCGGTCGACGATCTGCTCCTGTTTGCGCGAATAGGTCACCGGCACTTCCTGATTGGAACCGCGGTCGTACCGGTAAAATCGCTCCTGAACCACGCCGGTCTCGTTCTGCTCGAACCGGCCATAGGCATCTTTCCGCCCCTGGGCCGGCGCCGAAGGATTAATCGCGTCGAACTCCCGCCAGGTGTAGCTTAAGATTTCTCCCTCTTCCGATTCCTCGGAGTCCCAGCC
>CAZKNC010000043.1:0-8891 GCA_964553935.1 uncultured Planctomycetia bacterium
GGGGTAGCGTCCGGATCCACCACGCGGGCGGTGAACCAGACTGTCCGGTTGAGGACGATGGGTGAGCTGATGACGTTGCCGAGCTCCTTGAGCTGTTCCTCGGTGAGGGCAAGGTTCTTGATCTTCTCGATCTCCTCCCTTCCTAAGTCCATGGCGGTTCGGATTTCGTCGACAGTGCCGACCTGTTCCACCGCCGTGGAAAACATGCGCATCAGGGGGACCGCACAAGCGGACAGGATAACCAAGGTGAGAAGGATCTCAATGAACGTAAAGGCAGCCGTAGAGTTCACTCTACGACTACACGACTCTAAGACTTTACGACTGATTTTTTTATTCATATTTAGTGACGACTACTCTTCTGACGTCCCGCACAATCCCGATGGCCGTCAGCGTGGAGGTTTTCGGATCGATATCCACTCGATAAAAACCGGGCCCCAGCGCTGTCACGGGAATGGCGCCCCGCCCGCCTCCGAATACATCCAAGCCGGTCTTGATCTCGTGAAGACCCTGGGCGATCCCGGCTTCCGCCAGGTACTGCGCCTGCAGGCGGTCCACCTCCAGCGTGACGGCAGAGAGCCGGGAGTAGACCACGGCAATGAGCGCCGTGCCCAAGGCGCCCAAAAACATCAGAATGATGACGACCGTAATCAAGGCCACCCCTTTAACATCAGTCGTAGAGTCATAAAGTCGCAGAGTCTTAGAGGGCTCGGACTCCCTGTCTCTAAGACGATACGACTCTAAGACTGTTTTTCTCGCTGCCTTCACCAGTCGTTCGGTTTCTGCCCCGCATACTCTCCCCAAGAGCGGTCCAGCGGCTGATCCAGGTTGATGATCACTTCGGCCGTGTCGGTTCTGTACACCCAGCCCCCCTCATTGGTCAGCGGCTCATCCGACTTCTGGGCTTTCTGCTCGCTGGAACCCCGCTTGCTGGAAACCATTTCCGACGGGATTTTCTGCAGATACGGCTTCTGAACCCCCGCGTCCACGTAGTGCCGGTTCAACAAATCCGCCAAAGAGTTGGGATAAATCCCTTCCTTGGCCCGGAACAGCGTGACCCGGGTGCGCAGGGTGTCCAAGTTGCTCTTGGTGGCTGAAACGCGCGCCTCGGTGTCGAAACCGATGAAGTTGGGAATGATCGCCGCCGCCAGAATCGCGATGATGCTGATCACGATCAAAAGCTCGATCATGGTGAAACCCCGTTTCTGCATGCAAAAACCTCCTATTTTCTGAACACCTTGACTAATTGGAAGATCGGAAGCAAAACGGACAGCGCAATGAAGCCCACGATGAGCCCCATCACCAGCAGGAGGAGCGGCTCCAGCGTGGAGGTCAGCGTGCGGAGCTCCCGTTCCACCTCCGTGTCGTAGAAATCGCTCAAATGCAGAAGGATTTCATCCAGGGTGCCGGTTTTTTCCCCCACCGCCACCATCTGAACCAGCGTCGGAGGGAAGACATTGCTCAAGCGGAACGGTTCCGAAAGGTTCGATCCGCCGATCACGGCCTCTCGGATGTGCGCGAGCGCCTGCCGGGCCACCTGGTTGCCCACCACCTCCTGGGTGATGGTCAGGGCCGCCACCGCTTGAATGCCGCTCTTGAGCAGAGAACCCATGATCCGGGTGAAGCGGGTCAGGATGGTCTTGTGAATAATAGGGCCGAGGATCGGCATTTGCAGCAGAATGGCGTGCAAACGGTACTGGCCTTGGGGAGAAGCCGCGTAGCGTTTCACCGCGAAAAAACCGATCACCCCCACCACCGGGATCAAGAACCAGGTGCTTTGAAGCGTCCGGCTGATCCCAAGCAGAATGACCGTAGGCAGAGGCAGCTGCGCGCCGGCTTCTTCAAAAATGCCGACGAACTTCGGCAGGATCGCCGTCATCAGGAACACGACGATCCCCAGCGACATCACCACCAACAGGCAGGGATAAACGAGCGCCGATTGGACCCGGCCCTTGAGTTCCATCTCCTCTTCCCCGATCGTGGCCAATCGGTCCAGCACCTGATCCAGGATGCCGGCCGCCTATCCCGCCCGCACCATGCTGATGTAGAAGTTGCTGAACAGCCGGGGATGCTTGGCCAGCGCCTCCGAAAAGCTGGCTCCGCCTTTAAGCTCCTCTACCAGGAGAACCAGCTCTTTTCGAAACGGCGCTGAAGCGGTTTGCAGAGAACAGCCGTGGATGGAATCGACCAGCGGAAGACCGGCCTTCACCATCATCGCCAGCTGACGGGTGAAGAGGACCACCTCCATCGGGCCGGAGCGCTCCATCTGCTGGCGGAATTTCTGGATCAGGGCGGGCAGGCCGCCGAATTCCTCGACAAAGACGACGTGGTAGCCGAGCTGGCGGAGACTGAGAGAAACCGCTTTGGCCGTGTCCGCTTGAACGGTTCCCGTGACGGCTACGCCGGATTTGTCACGGGCCTTGTAGCGAAATTGCGGCATGCGGGCGAACTAACGGAATCCGTAGTTGACCGCGGGCCCAGCGGCGGGTTCCGACTCCTCTTCCTTCGAGTCTTCCCTCTCCTGCTTGGCGGTTCTTCGGCGTTTGCGCTCCAGGTAATTCTGAACTTCCTGGATTCGTTTCCTGGCCTGAACAGCGAGCGGATGATCCGGATAATCCTTCGTCAGCTGATTCAGCGCCGCCAGCGCCCGTGAGGAATTATGAAGCTTATCCCAGCTGATCTGGCCCGCCCTCCAGAGAGACTCCGGCGTGAGCGTGTGGCCGGGGAAACGATCGGCCATCGTCTCGTACAGCTCCACGGAGCGGAGGAGCCGAACCCCCAAAGGAAGGTCCCGGGATTGGTACGTCTTGCCCAGCTCAAAATCATAGGCCTGCCGGAATAGCTCAGTTCCGGTCAGCCGCTCATGGGCCTCCTGAACTTCGCTGCCGGGCGTAGTCTGGGCCGTTTCAACCGGCAGAAGGAACGGCGTGATCACGATCACCAGCTCTTTCTGCTCGTAGGACTTGGCCCGGTTCTGGAAAAGCAGGCCGATCAACGGGACGTGGCCCAGGATCGGAATGCGGTCCCGAGTCTGCGTCTCTTCCTCCTTGATCAGGCCGGCGATCACCACGCTTTCCCGGTTCTTGATGATGATGGTGGTGTCGGCTTCACGCGTGGTGATCCGAGGGCCGGCATCGATGGTTGAGGAAACGGAGCTCACCTCGGGATGGATCTGCATCTGGATAAACCCGGATTTGCTGATCTTCGGGGTCACCCGCAGAGTGATCCCGATGTCGACGAACCGGGTGGTCTGCAGGGTACCGGTGGTGGTCTGGGTTGTTTCCGAAATCGGGAACTTTTCGCCGATCGTAATCTTGGCTTCGACGTTGTTGAGCGTGCTGACGGTCGGGCTGGCCAGCACCTTGACCCGCTTGTTCCGGATCAGCGCGTCGATGGTCGCCGTCACGGTTTCCGACCCCCTGGAAATGGTGGCGGTGATGGTGTCCGTCGTCAGCTCCGAAGAGGGCCCGGAGACGTCCAGCGCTCCGCTGGCGATATTCAGGAGGGGCTGAGTCAGGCTGGCCCGCAGGGGGATGTCGAAACTGATGCTGGAAAGTTTCAAACCCAGGTTATCCTGGTCGGTGTGCGTGATGTCCAGCAAGCGCGCCTGGATGAGAACCTGCTGGGGCGGCAAATCGATCTGTTTCAGCACCGTTTTCATGGCCTCCAACCGGGAAGCCGTGTCGGTCACCAGGATGCCTCCCTGCACTTCGTCTGCCTTCATGACCCCGCTGTCGGAGGCGCTGTTTTTCAGGAATTCCAGGGCCACATCCGCCTGAAGGAAATTCAGAGAAAGGACTTCCGTCACCACCTCCTCTTCCATGCTGGCCACCCGCAGGATGGATCCTTCCCACACGAAGGTGTAGCCGTTCAGTTTCAGGATCTGCTTGAGCGCTTCTTCCAGCGTGACGCCCCGAAGCGAGATGTTGACCGTTCCTTTAACCGTCTCATCCACGACAATGTTGAGCCCGTACGTTTTCGCCAGGCCGCTGAGCACGTTCCGAAGATCAGCATTGGTGAAGGAGAGGGAGACGGGGGTTTGGAGCCGCTCTTTGGCCTGCTCTTCCGTGTAGGCCTGCGCCTGAGCGGTCGGCGCCAGCGGAGCGGCGGCTTCCGATGGGGCGCTTTCGGATTCCCGATCCTCATCGCCGGTGATCCCCGGCAGCGGCTCCGCCGCGCTCACACCGATGAAGAGAAAAAGGCAAAAAGCTGCCGACCACCATTCACGTTTCACTGGGTTGCCTCCTTGGATTGGCCTGAGACCAAAATGAATCTTCGATTTCCCTGCTCCAAGATCACCCGATTGGCTTCAATCGCCGTGATCCGTTTGCCTTGAATGACCTGCCCCACGCTGTAGATCTCGTTGTTGATCATGGCCGCCACCGGCCGGCCGCCTTCCGAAAGAATGCCGGACAGCTCCAGCCCAACCGCTTGAACGACCTCTTTCGGCTTGTCTCCGGTCAGGAAAGGATCTTTCTTCTCCCGGTCCGCGATATCCCCGACCAGCGCGAAAATTTCTTTCCGGGACTCCTCTTTTTCTTTCTGGGTTTGCCCCATCAGAACGGCCACCTGAAGAATCGCGTGAGGGCGGGAAACCTCTTTGCCCTCCACCCGCACCTTGATGCTCTGCACTTCCTGATAGGGGCGCATCTGCTCCAGGAAATCGACGTAGCTGACCAGCCCTTGGAACGTGCCGAAAAGGTCCAACTGGACCAGGAGCCGGCGGTAAGGATCCGCCATCGGGGTGCCGCCCCGGCTGGGCTCCACCGTGGAGGGCTCTTTCTGCTGAACCGGACGGATGGAGTTGAGAATCAGCTCGAATTTCCGCCGATCCTTGACCAAAGAATCCAGCAGGCGGTCCACGTCCTGATCGTCCAAAAGGTTCTCTTCCGCGGCGGCCAGCGCGGCGTATCCGGAGGAGATCTCCTGCTTGAGCGTTTCCAGCTCCTGTTTTTTCTTTTCGACATCCGGCTGTTTGGCCAGGAGCGAAATCTTCTGCCGCTCGGCGCTGTTCAACTGGCCGGTCACTTCTCTCCATTCCGCGGCGCGGGGCTGATGCATGAGGCGGACGTACCCGAGCCACAGGACCACCGTTATCCAGACCACGATCCAGGCTTTTTCGCGGGCTCCGATTTTCTTCATCGACATCATCAGCTTCGGTTTGGCCATTTCTATTTCACCCGGCAGACGATCTCGAACTTCACCACCCACACTTGGCCGATCGCGTCCTTTTCCGTGTAGGTGAAGCTCACGTTGGAAAAATGTGGGCTGGATTTCAGCGTGCTCATAAAGTCCGTCACCAGATTTTCATCGGTGGCACCCCCGGCGATCCTTAAGCTCCCCCCGGAGCCGGTTTCCAGTTCCGTCAGCCAAATGCCGTGCGGAATGTTCCGGCGAAGGTCCTTGAGCACCGTGGCCCACATCCGGGGCTGGCTTTTCGCGGCGTTCAGATAAGCCAGCTTCAGTTCGAGCATCGTTTTTTGCCGCTGCAGTTCCATCTGCTGCTGATCCAGCTGTTTGAAGAAACTTTCCTTGTTCTGGCCCTCTACCTGAAGGATCTGGATCTCCTGTTTGACCGCCTTCAAATGTTTGCGTCCGGTATAAAGGGAAATCCCCTGCACCAAGGAGAGGATCACGCCCAGGGCCGTCACGGACCCCACCGCACTCAGCAATACCCTGGGAAACTGCCGGTCGACAAAAAGCAGGAGGCGCTCGATCGGCCGCAGGCGAGCTTCTTCAGGAAGGAGGTTGACTCGCTCCATCATCCGGAATTCCCCGATGGGTTGACCGGGCGCAGGGCCAAGCCGATGGCGGCGGCGAGCCGCTGGCCGGAGCCCGGCTCCAATTCCTCGCGCACCCTCTCGTCCGTCTCCAGTCCGCTCAGAGGATCCACCACTTCGACCGGAACCGACAATCGGCTGTTCAAAAAATCCGGGAGATACTTGAGCAGGCCGCCGCCGCCGGTTATCAGCAGGCGGTCCATTTTCGGAGCGTCCGTTCCGCCCAGCTCGAAAGCGAAGTACCGATAGGAATGCTCGATTTCAGCAACCAGCTGTTCCAAATGCAGACCCAGCGCGTGCGACACGCGCACCCGGTCTTCGGCCGCGTGGCCGGCTTCGTGCCGGTCTTCCTCCAGAGCCATCTTGGAGATCCCGAATTCCCGCTTCAACCGCTCCGCTTCGGCGAATTCCTTCTGACAGTAATCGGCGATGGCCTGCGTCACGGTATCGCCGGCCACCGGGAAAGAACGGTTGAACCGGACGGCACCTCCCCGGATAAAACTCAAATGGGAAACCTTGGCCCCCATCTCCAAATGGCCCACCACATCGGTCGGCTTCCAGAGGTTCTGACTCCGCAGGGGATAAAACGCCGCCAGAGAGCTGGGCTCGACCGCCACCACCCGGACACCCATCTCCGCGAAAAAACGCCAGGAAGCTATCAGCGGCTCCTTCGGCACGCTGATCAAAAGCAGTTCCAACTGCGGCTGGCCGTCCACGACCGTTTCCCCGTTCACGATCGTGCGGATGATCGATTTTTCGGGCTTGAGCGAGAGCCGTTCCTGGGCCTCCCAAAGAACCGCCTGCTGAAGCTCCTCGGGAGGCATCTTCGGAAGACGGAAAGACTCGACGATGGAATCGGGATGGTAAAAATTAGTCACGACCGAGCCGGTCAGAAAACCGTCACTGCGCAGAGCCCGCAGATGCTCCTTCACGAGAGATTCCCTGGCCAACTCCTCGGCCGGACCGCATTCGATGGGACGGATCTGGACCTGGGTCACGCGGGCTTTTCCGTCGGCGGTGTCGATCCGGACCAGCTTCACAGCCGAATGCCCGACATCCAGCCCCGCCACGCCGGGCGAACGGGAAGATCGCTGTCTGGCCCGGCGCACAAGATCCTGCACGTTTTGGAGGAACCGATTCGCCGGCGGCGGTCCCTTTGAGGCGGGGAGTCCCGTTCCGGCCGGAGCCGCAGGCTGAGGCTGGAAAAGAGCCTCCGGCGCCGTCTCCCGAGAGGAGCGGCCCCGCTCAAACAGTTTCTTCAGCGCGCTCGATGGGTCGATGGATTTGGGCGACACGTCGAAGAACCTCTTCAGCAAGACGACGGTAATCGGCCGCTCCCCGCGATCCGGGAGCGTACCGGGTGATCGGCTGGCCCATCATGGGACACTCGGCCAGCGCGGCGTTCAAATAGATCGTGGCCTCAAACACCTGGTCACGGAAATAATCCCGGATGGCCTGAAGCATCGCTCGGTTGAGCTTGGTCCGGGGATCAAACAAGGTCGGCAGGATGCCCAGGATCTCCAATCCCGGATTGGAGCGTTCCCGAATCAGCTCGATGGATTTGAACAGCTCCCGCATCCCATCCAACGAATAGTACTGCGTCTGAATCGGGACGATCACCTGCGTGGCCGCGGTCAGCGCGTTGATGGTCAGGACGTTCAAGGACGGCGGACAATCGATCAGCACGAAATCAAACAGATCCTTGAGTTCCTCCAGCCGCTTCTTGAGAATCTGGTCCCTTTGCTGAACCGATAGAAGCTCCATCTGCGCGGACGACAATAGACCGTTGGCTGGCAGCAGCTTCAAATTCTTGTGGAAGGTCTGCCGCATCACCCTCAGCGCCGACAGATTCTCCCGCATGAACAGATGGTAGATGACGTATTCCAGGTCGTCGCCGGTCAGACCCAATCCCAAAGTGGCGTGCGCCTGGGGATCCAGATCCACCAGCAGCACCTGATACCCCATTTCCGCCAGCGTGGCCGACAAGTTGATGGAGGTCGTGGTCTTGCCGCAGCCGCCTTTCTGATTGATCACGGCGATGCGGGGCGCCTGCGCCAGCTGAATCACCGGAAGAACCGGCTGATTTTCCACACCACGCCGTTCCCCCTGCTTGCCGTGGTACGCTTTGAGGAACTGCTCCCGAAGATCCATCTTCAGCCCTCCCCCGCGCCGCGATCCGATGATTTCCAGGCCCGATCCAGTCTGCGCTGAGCCAGATCCAGGAAACGGGCCGGCGATCCCCGGCGGGGCACCAGAAGCGTCACCAGCTTCCAGAGCGAAGCGCGTCGGGAACCCGCCCCTTTCCCGGCGGCGTCACGAACCGCTCGCTCCAATCTCTGCGTCAGGACCGAGAAACCGTCCCGATTCACCTTCACCAGAACGGTTAAAAGCTGGTGTCCCGGAAGATGGAAGACCCGGTCCTCTTTCCGCAGGCAGTCTTTCAGCGCCTGTTCCAGCGTGCTCAGCAGTTTCGCCGTGGATTTCTCGGCCGCGCCCGAGGATCCTCGGCGAACCTGGAGGAGAATCAACCCGAGGTATTGGCCTTCCCTCCGGGCCTGAGTCCAGGTTTCCCCGAAGAATTCTTCGAGAATCTCTTCTTCGGGGCGAACCGGCAGGCGGACGCGAAACGAGGTGCCCCGCCCCACGCGGCTGCTGACGTTGATTTCGCCGCGGTAGGACTCCACCACCCTTTTCACGATGGCCAGCCCCAAACCGGAACCGGAACCCGCCCCGGTTTCCGGATGATCCACATGATAAAACTCATCGAAAATCTTCGGCAGTTCTTCCGGCGGAATCCCGACACCGGTATCCGAAATTTCAATCACCAGATGCCGCTTTTCCGGCGTGATTCCCAGACGGATCACTCCCTTCACCGGCGTGAATTTAAGCGCGTTGGAAAGAAGATTCAAGATGATCTGCACCAGATCGCCGGAATCCGCCCAGAGCCAAACCGGCTTGGCCGGAAACTGCTGGATCATCCGCAGTTTTTTCCGGCGGATCTCCCCCTGCAGGGACCGGACCATCTCCCGGGCTATTTCCGCCACATCCACGAAGGATTTCGTCGACGTCTGGCGCTGAACGGTTCAGTGGCAAGGCGTCCACCGCGGTTTATCA
>CAZKNC010000044.1:0-4512 GCA_964553935.1 uncultured Planctomycetia bacterium
CAGCTTCGCTACGTGATCTTGGCTTCCGTGGTCGGTCTGCTCTCCTTTTTGTCCTTGGTCCTGGTCTTTCTGGATCTGGGTCTTCCGTCGGTGGGGCAGGGGCTGTTCATCTCCTACGCGCTGATCGCCTACGCCATCGTTCGCTGGCGGCTGATGGATATCACGATCGTTTTCAAGAACACGCTGATCTACGCGTCGCTTTATTCCATCCTGGTCGGTTTGTTCGTAGTCCTGGTGGTCTTTGTGGGTCAGTGGTTCTTTTACGGACCGCAGGCGCTGGATCGGCGGGTTCTGGGGATGTGCGTGGTGGCCCTCTCGATCGTGACGGCCGTCGTCCGTCCGTTGGACACCTGGCTTCGAAAACTGACCGATCAACTGCTGTTCCAGAAGAAATTCCAGTGGCAGAAGACCCTCAAGGAAGCCTCCAAGGGAATGACCAAGGTGACTTCCACCGATCGCCTTCTGCGGTTGATGGCGCACTTTATCGGCATGAGGATTCGGGTCACGCACGTCGGTATTCTTCAGCGCGTGGGCCCTCATTTTATTTTGAAGGTCAGCCGGGGCCGATTGAAAAAGTTGGAAGGGTTGGAGGTGGAACGGTCCAGTCCGCTGATGGCGTGGCTGGAAGAGAAGAAGGAGGTGCTCACGCAGGATGAGGTGCGGACCTGGCTTCGCAGTGAGCGCCTGTTTCCGCATCGGACGGTGATCCGGCGGTCTTTGGAAGAAATCCTCTCTCAGATGGAAGATCTGGAGGCTTTTGTCTGCGTGCCGGCCGTCAGTAAATCGCAAATGCAGGGAGTTCTGATTCTGGGTGAGAAACTCTCCGGGGATCCGTTCTCTCAGGAGGACCTGGACGTTCTCTCCACGCTGGCCAGCGAGGGCGCCATTGCGCTGGAGAACGCCCAGCTCTATCAGCAGCTTTTTCAGCGGATGGGGGAGATCGAAGATCTCTACCAGAGGGAGCATCGGCTGTTCCTTCATACCGCGATCGCGCTGGCGGCTGCTGTGGACGCTCGGGATCCGTATACCCACGGGCATACCGAGCGCACCACGGCCTATGCTTTGGGAATCTTGGAGGAGATGGCGACGCACCCGGAAATCAAAGACCTGGCCCGTTTTAAAGAAACGCTGACGGTGGCGGCCCTCCTGCACGACATCGGAAAAATCGGCTCGCCGGATGAGATCCTGCGCAAGAAAGCGCGGTTGACGCCTAAGGAAATGAAAAAGATGGAGGAGCACCCGGTGGTGGGAGCCATTATCCTTCAGCCGATTAAAGGCATGGAAGAGGCGGCCAAAGCGGTCAAGGCCCACCATGAGCGTTACGACGGGCGCGGTTATCCCGACGGTCTCCGGGGAGATGAAATCGGGCTGTTAAGCCGGATTATCTCCGTGGCGGACACCTTCGATTCCATGACGACCGATCGGCCTTATCGAAAGCGGCTGTCGGACGTCGAATCGATCGAGGAAATTCAAACTTGTTCCGGCGGGCAGTTTGATCCGGTGGTGGTGGAAGCTTTTATGCGGGCTTACCGGAAGGGGACGATTGTGAAGCGCCCCGTGGAAGCCAGCGAGATGATCGGATAGAGAAGGAGGAGTTGTGAAAGAGCGAAGGAAGCTGATGAGAATCGCCGCCGATCTGCAGGCGGAATACTGGGCGAAAGGTCCGTCCATGGAGGCGGGCCAGGCCAGGATCCGCGACTTTTCGCGGGAGGGCTTAGGCGCGCTGTTTCCAAGGCCGGTCCGGCGGGGGGAGCACGTGGACCTCACGATGCACGTGCCGGGAGACAATATCCCTATTTTCGCCACGGCGGAGGTCGCCTGGTCAGATGAAAAAGCCGCCGAGGAGAAGACCGGGGCCGGACTTCGCTTCGTTTTGATCAAGCCGCTGGATTTGGCCCGCCTTTTGGAGTTTGTTTATTCCGGTTGGCTCGGAAAAGCCGGCAAAAAGGTTTAGCGGTCGTCGCCGAGCTGCTCTTTCTGGCTGTTTTTCTGAGCCTGGCCTGGGCAGCGGTGGGTTCCGGGAAGGTGGTGCATCCTCCTCGCTGCCGTCTGCCGATGAAACCAGGGGATTTTGGGTTGCCCTGGGAGCCGGTTTCTCTCAAGACATCGGATCAGCTTCATCTTTCCGCTTGGTGGATCCCTCATCCGCGTGCGGCGGGAACGATCATTCTCCTGCACGGCTATGGCGCGGCCAAGGGGGACCTCCTGGATCTGGCCAACGCGCTCCACCGACAGTCACCGTTTCACCTGCTTTTGCTGGATTTCCGGGCTCACGGCGATTCCGAAGGGAACCAGGTTTCCTTCGGAGCGGGTGAGATGCTGGATTTGGAGGCGGCTCTGGATTTTCTGGCCGGCCGACCGGAGGCCCGCTCTCTTCCGATCGGGTGTTTCGGCGTGTCGATGGGCGGGGCGATCGCGCTCCTGGCGGCGGATCGATTTCCGGCCCTTCGGGCCGTCGCCGTTGATTCCGTCTACGCGGATCTGGCCAAAGCCATTGCGAGGACACAGTGGTTGACATATCATATTCCTCGGATTCCATTCGGTCAGCTCTGCATTTGGGGGACGGAGCTTCGGCTGGCCCGGCGGCTGGATCGTTTAAGCCCCATCCGCGTCGTCGGTCGGTTGGCCCCGCGTCCTTTGCTGGTGATCCACGGTGAACGGGACGCGGGAATACCACCGGAGGAGGGAAGTGCGTTGTATGAACAAGCGGGTCATCCTAAAGAGATGTGGCTCGTTCCCGGCGGGGACCACGTTTCCTCTTTTTACCTGAATTCAGATCGCTATACCCGCCGCGTCACGGAATTCTTCCAAGATGCCCTTCGCTGATCGCCGCAAGCATCCCCGCGTTCCTGAGCACATTCCCTGTGAGGTTTCCGTCGGATCGGAGATCTATTCGACCCAAACTAAAAATTTGAGCTGCGGCGGGGCCCTCTGCGTTCTTTCCCAGTCGGTGGCGCCTATGACCAAGCTCGATCTCGTACTGGAAATGCCCTCGGTTCCCGGCATGGGGGCGCTTCCTCGCCAGATGGTTCACTGCGGCGGCGTGGTGGTTCGGCAGGACCGGATGCCTCTTTCCGAGAACCCGGAATATCTGACGGCGATCTTTTTTTCCGATTTGAAAGAAACCGATCGCCGCCGGATCGGAGAGTTTGTGCTCCGGAGCATGTTGGAACATGATCGTCGGCGTTCTTAAAGAGGTCAAGAAGGACGAGTACCGGGTGGCGATGGTTCCTTCCGGGGTGGCCCAGCTTAAAAAGGCGGGTCACACCGTTCTGGTTCAGGCCGGCGCGGGGAAGGGGTCGGAGATTTCCGATCGGGAGTACGCCCAGGCCGGCGCGGAAATTGCACCCGCCGCCGAGGTTTATCGCAAGGCCCAGCTTCTGCTGAAGGTCAAAGAGCCCCAGCCCGGCGAGTACCGTTTCCTTCGCCGGGACCAGATCCTATTTACCTTCTTTCATTTCGCGGCCAGCAAGGCATTGGCGCAGGCGATGATCCGTCAGAAGGTCAACTGCGTCGCGTATGAAACCGTGGAAGACGATCAGGGACAGCTGCCGATCTTGGTTCCGATGAGCGAGGTGGCTGGACGCATGTCCGTCCAGGAAGGGGCGAAATACCTCGAGAAGCCGATGCGGGGAAAGGGAATCCTGCTGGGGGGGATCCCGGGGGTGGCGCCCGCCAACGTCCTGATCCTCGGCGCGGGCGTGGTCGGCGCCAACGCGGCGAAAGTGGCCGCCGGCTATGGCGCGCGCGTCACGGTCATGGACGTCAACTTAAGCCGTCTGCGTTATTTGGAGGACATCATGCCCAAGAACGCCTGGTTCATGATGTCCAACGAGCACAACATCGCCGATCGTGTGGCCCGGGCCGACCTGGTGATCTGCGCGGCGCTCATCCGGGGCGCCCGCTCTCCGATCCTCATTCCGCGGTGGATGTTGAAACGGATGAAACCCGGTTCGGTCCTGGTCGATGTGGCCATCGATCAGGGTGGATGCGCGGAGACTTCGCGTCCGACCACGCACGCTTCTCCCACCTACGTGGAAGAGGGGATCGTTCACTATTGCGTGACCAACATCCCGGGCGCCGTCGCCATCACCTCCACCTACGGTTTGACCAACGCGACGCTTCCATTCGTTTTGGAAATCGCCAAGCGCGGTTTTTCCGGCAGCGTGAAAGCCAATCCCGCGCTGGCGAAAGGGGTCAATATCGCCCGGGGCAAAGTGACCTACCGCGCCACGGCCGAAGCGTTGGGATTGGCCTCCAGCGACCTCAAGCGCCTCTTCTGAAAGGCCATGACCAAGAATCTCCAAGCCGCGGAGATTTTTGATCAGATCGCGGACATCCTGGAACTGAAAAAAGAGAATCCCTTTCGGATCCGCGCCTATCGCCGCGCTTCATTGAACCTTCGTAGCCTCGCCGAAAACATTGAAACGCTGGAGCAGGAAGGCCGTCTCCTGGAAGTCCCTGGGATCGGGAAGGATTTGGCTGAAAAGCTCCGGGAAATCATCCGTACCG
>CAZKNC010000044.1:4522-8739 GCA_964553935.1 uncultured Planctomycetia bacterium
TCCGTACCGGAAAGCTGGCTTATCTGGGACAGATGCGCGAGAAGGTCCCGGCGATCCTCTCCACGCTGGTGGCTGTGCCGGGTGTCGGTCCTCGGACCGCGAAACTGCTGGTTGACCGCTTCCGGTTCCAGTCGTTGGAGGAGCTGGAAAAATTGATCCGCTCCGAGAAGCTCCGAACCCTGAAGGGGATGGGTAAAAAGAAAGAGCAGAACATCCTGCGCGGAATTCAGCTCGTCCGGGCCGGGCGGGAGCGGATGCCTCTGGGGATTGCCATGGCGCTGGCCGATGAAGTGGTTCGGGCGCTCAAGAAGCTGCCGGAGGTCCAGCGCATCGCCGCCGCCGGAAGCCTCCGGCGCCGCAAGGAAACGGTTCGGGACATCGATATTCTGGTGACCTCTACGTATCCTAAAAGGGTGATGGACCGCTTCGTGAAATTCGGGTTCGTCGCGCAGGTGCAGGCCCATGGCGAGACCAAATCCAGCGTTCGGACCAGCCAGGGAGTTCAGATTGATCTGCGGGTGGTCGAGCCGGATTCTTTCGGGGCGGCCCTGGTTTATTCCACCGGATCCAAAGAGCACAACATCAAGATCCGATCGCTCGCGAACCGGAAGGGGCTGATGGTGAACGAGTATGGTGTTTTTCGTTTGAAGGGCAATCGGCGGGTAGCGGGGAAGGAAGAGGAAGACCTCTATCGCGCCTTAGGAATGGTTTGGATTCCGCCGGAGCTTCGGGAAGACCAGGGAGAAGTGGAAGCGGCTCAGAAAGGCCGATTGCCGCGGCTCGTGGAGCGCAAGCACATCCGCGGCTGCTTTCATAACCATACGAACCGGACCGACGGTTCTCATCCCCTGCAGAAGCTTGCCGAAGCCGTCCGGGGAGAAGGGTACGAGTACATGCTCTTGTCCGATCATTCCCGCTCCCTGCGGATCGCCAGCGGTCTTTCGGAGGCGGATCTTCTTCGGGAAGCGGAGGAGGTCCGGCGGTTTAACCGCCAATCCCGCGGGTTTCGGATCTTGATGGGAGCGGAGGTGGATATTCTTCCGGACGGCACGCTCGATTATCCGAACCGTCTCTTGGAAAAACTGGATGTGGTGATTGCCGCGGTCCACTCCGCCTTCAAACAGCCAAAAGAGACTATGACCCGCAGGATCCTTCGGGCTATCGAGAACCCACACGTCCATATTCTGGCCCATCCCACCGGACGGCTGTTGGGGGAGCGGGATCCCTACGAGGTAGATCTTGAGCAGGTGTTTCGGGCAGCCGCCCGGACTCGGACGGCCTTGGAGATCAATGCCCATACCAGCCGGCTCGATTTGAATGACCAGCAGGCTAGGATGGCCCGCGATCTCGGAGCTTCCCTAGTGATCTCGCTGGATACGCACGTGCTTTCCCAGCTAGGGGACATTGAGCTGGGTCTTTCCATGGCCCGCAGGGCCTGGCTGAAACCGTCTGACCTATTGAACAGTTTGTCCGCGGACGAGCTGGTTTCCTGGGCCAAGCGTAAAAAAATATCGTAGAACGGATGGCGGTGCTCAGTTCTATTTACCGGAAGCTGTTTCGGCACTTCGGACCGCAGGGTTGGTGGCCGGGCGACACGCCGTTTGAAATCGCGGTGGGCGCCATCCTGACACAGAACACCTCTTGGGGAAACGCTTCGCGCGCGGTGGGTGCCCTTAAGAAACAAAAACAGCTTTCCGTGCAGGGAATCCTGAGAACACCCTCTGGCCGCCTGGCCCGCATGATCCGGTCCTCCGGTTACTTTCGTCAGAAAACGAAACGTTTGAAAGTGTTTGCTCGGTATCTGTCCGAGCGGCAGGGAAGCCGGATCGAGCGGATGAGGCGTTTTTCCGCTGGACGGCTTCGAAAAGAACTTCTTTCCCTGTGGGGAATCGGCCCGGAAACCGCCGACAGTGTTTTGCTTTACGCGCTGGAGAAACCGGTTTTTGTGGTGGATGCTTATACCCGGCGAATCTTACTGCGCCATAGTTTGATCTCCTCCAAGGACGGGTACGAGGAAATTCAGGCGCTTTTCGCCGAGCATCTTCCGGTGCAAGTTCCTTTGCTGAATGAATACCACGCGTTGCTGGTGGTCTTAGGGAAGCGTTATTGCCACAAAAGTCGGCCCCGCTGCGGCAGGTGCCCCATCCGTTCTGTAGGCAAACTCCGCCTGGAAAAAACCGCTGTAAAAATGTAAAAATTCAGCGGCGTAACCCCATGTAAATAAAGGGGTTAAGTCGGCTTGCCTTGAATTCCCCCTTTTAATCGTTATACTTTAAAGTGCAGAGTAGAGAGCCCCCATCCCACGGTACCGGTTGTGGAATGGGGGTTTCGGGTGTTAAAAGGGAGAGGGGGTGAGTGGAATGAAAGGTGAGCATGTGGATCTGCTGACTGGGATCCTGATCGGTTCGGTGATTGGTGGAATGTACGCGACGCATCTAGCGACGTATATTCCGCTCCTGGTCGTGATCCTAGCGGTAGTGTTCGGGCTCAAGTTCCTCGGCCTCCGCTAAGAAAACGAGGTTCACCGACCCAACAGGCACGGCCTTCCGTTTGAGCTCAAACGGAAGGCCGTTTTTTATTGACGGCTGGGCGGGCTTTCGTTTACACTAAACGCATTGGTAAGCCCACATGCAAACTCCATGGTTTGAATTTCAAAGCTCCCGTTTCCTCGGGGCCGGGATCCTCATCGGCCTTGTCCTCGCCGCTTTTTTGCGCGCGCTTCTCGCCAGCTGACCTAGTAGGTTATTGACAGGTTAATTGGTATATCTGTAACTCTAATATTATCAATAAGATACATAGTATTCCGAGTATCTATATATTAACATAAGATTGATTATCAGACATTGTGGGGAACAGGCGCGAAAGGCAGAAAGACGGGTTCTAGCGGTGATTTAGACGGATTTTTGGAGCTGTTGGAACCCCCAGGCGGCGTGTTCCCGTACGATGGCGGAGGGATCGTTTTGAGCCGCGTCGGCCAAAGAAGCGCTTAATTCCGGAGCTTGAGAATTGCCGGCGGCGACGGCCGCATTGCGGACAAGGCCTTCCCGTTTGGCCCGCATAAGAGGGGTTCCCGCGAAGCGCCGCAGAAACGCGGATTCGGTCCGAAGGGCCAGGATTTCATCCAGCGGAAGTTTTTCCCCTGCCCCGGTTTCGGGCTGAAAATCTTGGCAGGGAATGGCTGTTTCCGGTTTTTTGTTGTAGGGGCAGACTTCCTGACAGATATCACAGCCGAAGATCCAGTCTTTAAGCAGCGGCCGTAGATTTTCCGGAATGGAGCTCCTCTGCTCGATCGTGACCGAGGAAATGCATCGGTTGGCGTCCAACTGATAGGGTTTCACGAGTGCTTGGGTCGGACAAGCTTGCAGGCACAGCGTGCAGGAACCGCAATCCCACCGGATCGGCACGTCGGACGGAAGCTCGACGTTTGTCAGCAGAGCCGCCAGCAGATGGTACGATCCGCCTCTGGGTTGAATCAGACAGGTGTTCTTTCCGATAAAGCCGAGGCCGGCAGCTTGGGCCAGAACTCGCTCAGGAACCGGGCTGGTGTCCACGGCGATCCAGGTTTTCGCGGAAGGCCCGGCCCATTCCATCAGAAAAGAGGAAAGCTGTTTGAGCTGTTTTCGAATCACTCGGTGATAGTCTCTTCCCACCGCGTAGCGCGCGATGCGGCCGGAAGGTTTCCCGGACGGATTCCCCTGAAAACCGGGGTGATTGGGATAAGACGAGGTCACCACGAGAATGCTTTTGAGCTCCGGAATCCTTTGGAGATAGAGGTCCCTCCGCTGGAAGATGTTCCTCATGTAGTGCAGAGGGCCGTCCCGGCCGTTCGCCAGCCAATCCCTTAGATGGTCGTCGTTCGAAAAGAGGGTTTCTGAATGGGTGATGCCGGCGGAGCTGAATCCTATTTGGAGGGCCCTCTGCTTGAGAAGCAGGGCCTGTTGCGCTCTAAGCGCGGCCGTCGTGGGTACCGTCGTGGCCGGCCAGCTGGGGCCCTTCCCTTTCGACCAGCTTCGCGAAAACCTCGACATAGGCCGGGTTAAACTGCGTCCCGGCGCCTGCGCGAAGCTCCGTGAGGGCCTCCCGGACGTTCATCGGTTTGTTGTAGCCGCGGTTGGTGGTCATGGCGTCAAAAGAATCCACAATGGAGATGACCTGCGCCCCCACCGGAATGAATTCGCCGGTGAGGCCGTGCGGGTATCCTTTGCCGTCGTATCGCT
>CAZKNC010000045.1:0-8660 GCA_964553935.1 uncultured Planctomycetia bacterium
AAAGCATTTCGGATCATACTGCAGTTCCGGAAGTGCAAGCCCGCGGCCAAAAAATTCGTGAGGATTTTTTACTCCAGGATAAAAAAATTCTGGTCGGTATTGACCGGATTGATTACACGAAAGGAATTGCCGATAAATTCCGCGCCTTCGACCGTCTGCTCGAAAAACACCCGGAATACCGCGAAAAAGTGGTTTTGTTTCAATTGGGGCAGGTGAGCCGCATTCACATCCCACGATATAAAGAGATCAATGATGATCTCAATGCCCTGGTGGAAGAAATCAATTGGAAGCATTCCCAGGGCTCGTGGATGCCCATTATTTTTACCCGCGCTTATATGAGTTATGAGGATATTCTCGCGCTTTACCGGACTGCCGATGTGTGTCTCGTGAGTTCTTTGCACGACGGGATGAATTTGGTGGCCAAAGAATATGTGGCCACGCGTTCGGACGGAGATGGCGTGCTGGTTCTTTCCCAATTCACCGGCGCCTCACGCGAATTGGCGGATGCGGTTTTGATCAATCCCTTTGATACCGAATCTTTTGCCGACGGGCTCGAGACAGCTTTGTCTATGCCGGCTGAAGAAAGAGAAAAAAGAATGAAAAAAATGAGAGAAATCGTCACAACCAACAACATTTACCGTTGGGCAGGAAAGGTGCTCTCGCAGCTCTTGAAATTTGAATTTCAAGAGGTGTGACGCATCCTGCTTTGCCTTGATAAAGGAAATTTCTTATTATGTCTGAACCGAATATGGATGCGGACGTTGGGCCGTTTCACTTTTTTACCCGGCTCAATCTGCGCGAATTGACCGGATTGAAAGCCAAGAATGTCCGGGAACTGCTCGAATTAATTCGAACTGTGCCGGGATCCGTCATTTATCATCACACCCATCATTATCTTCAACGCCATCAGCTTCTTTCTCCCGAGCCGCCGAATGATTTTGCCTTTTGGGTAACAGAGATTTTACAGGAGCAAAAATTGGGCGAAAAACTGGTCAGCGTTAATACTTCCGATTTTAAATCCATTCGTGATTTACGCGAAAAAATCATCGCCACCATTGAGCAGCATCTTAAAGAATCGAAGGAAGAACTCCGCACAGCGCACAAGGGGGAAGAATTTCATTTTATCAAATCCATAAGCTTTATTTTTCCCACGGGTTATGTGGCCCACGATCTTTCGGAATTTTCCGCTATCCTCAAAAAAATCACGGTTTATTCCCTTTACTTTCACATGTTTGAGGCAAAACTCCGGCTGGAAAAGGGGAGCAATGATTTTTCTCTTTGGATGGAAAAATCATTGGGCGAAAAAGAACTTGCCCAAAGAATCGTCCGGCTTGATCCCTATACGTATACGATGGAAGCGCTTCGCCAGAAAATTATTCAACTGGTCGAAATCCGCCTTGCCAAAACGGCGGAGGTTAGGAGGATAAATGCTTCAGCTTAAAGATTATGAAGAAGCGGCAGGAGCCCAAGCCATTGAAGAGCTTTATCTCCTGGCAGAAAAAACAAAAGGGCTTTCGGTCCAAAATATAAATTCCACGGCGGTTGGCGGCGGTGTTGCGGAGATTTTGAATCGCATGGTGCCCTTTTTCAAGGAGCTGGGAGTCAATGCCCGGTGGGATGTGATTAAAGGGGGGGAGAGCTTTTATAAAGTGACCAAGAAATTCCATAACGCCCTTCATGGAAAAGAAGAATCTTTGACCCCGGAAGATTTTGCCGCGTTTCTTGAAACAAGTGAAATGAATGAGCGCACAATGGAACTTGGAGGGGACGTGATCTTTGTGCACGACCCGCAGCCTATCTCGCTTGTCAATCGCAAGGCCAGCATGAATTCAAAATGGATTTGGCGTTGTCATATCGATGTTTCTCATCCGGACCCGCGCGTATGGAATTTTTTACGGCCTTTTATCGATCGATATGATTCCTCAGTTTTTTCTGCGCCAGCCTTCAGCCAGGAACTTCCCATCCGGCAGTTTTTGATTTCTCCTTCGATTGATCCGTTGAGCGACAAAAATAAAGAGCTTTCACAAAATACGATCGACGAAGTCCTGCAGAGATTTCATATTGATCCTGAAAAACCTATTGTCACGCAAATTTCCCGCTTTGATTATCTTAAAGATCCGCTCGGCGTAATTGAGGCGTTTGAAATGGTCCAAAGGCATGTGGACTGTCAGTTGATTTTGGCGGGCGGAGAGGCGACCGATGATCCGGAATCTGTAGAAGTCCTGGCGAAAACGCGCGAGCGGGCAAGTGTGAATCCTGATATTCATGTTTTGGCAATTCCTTCCGGCAGCGATATCGAAATTAATGCCCTGCAGCGGGCTTCGAATGTGATTATTCAAAAATCCTTGAAAGAAGGTTTTGGGCTGACGGTTTCGGAAGCGTTGTGGAAAGCCAAGCCTATGGTGGCTTCCGCCGTCGGGGGAATTACACTGCAGATAGCCCATCGCTATTCGGGACTGCTCTGCCACAGTATTGAAGGGGCGGCTTACGCCCTTAAACAGCTTTTGCAAAATCCTGGTTATGCCAAAAAACTGGGTGAAAATGGAAGAGAACACGTCCGGCAGAATTTTCTTTTGACCCGCCATTTGAGGGATTATCTTCTTCTTTTTCTTTCCCTTTTTCACACCGAAGATATTGTCCGGCTTTAGAAGGGCCTGTTCCTTTCCCCAAGGTAATTTTTGCTTGGTAAAATAAATCAATTTGCCTTAAAATTAGCGCATGATTCTTGTCACAGGTGCGCATCGATCCGGCACCACTTTTGTCGGCCGCATGCTGACACTTTCTCCTCGCCTTATTTACATTCGCGAACCGTTTAATCTTTATCTTCATCGCGGGGAGGCCGTCCGTTATTGGTTCCCTTATGTGACGAAAGAAAATTCGGCTCTTTTCGAATCTTTTTTGAGGCGCGAACACCTCTCGCTTTATGTGCAGCTCAAAAAGGAAATCAAAAGTCCAAGAAAAAACCCTGTCCCTTGGGCATGGTTTAAAAAACAATGCCGCTCTTTTTTAAGCGGCGGCGGGCCCGTGCGTCTGTTGGTGAAGGACCCAATTGCAGTTTTTTCCGCGGACTGGCTTGCAAAAAAATTCAAAACGAGAGTAGTGATGATGATACGGCATCCCGCCGCTTTTATCGGAAGCATTAAGGCGCAAAATTGGACACACCCTTTTTCTCATTTTCTGGAAAATCAAGCCCTGATGAAAGACCATCTCTATCCCTTCAAAAAAGAAATTATTGAGTTTTCCCGGGAAGAAAAACCTGTCGTCGATCAGGCGATTTTACTTTGGCGTCTGATTTATTTTAGGGTGATGAAGTATCAGCAGGAATATCCTGATTGGAGTTATGTCCGCCATGAGGATTTGTCCCGTGATCCGATCGGAGGATTTAAAATTCTTTATGACAAATTCGGGCTCCCGTGGCGCCCGTGGATTGAAAACAAAATTCTTGAACATACACAGGCTACCGATTTTTCCAAAACAGATTGTGAGTATAACGATTTGGCCCGCCATAGTGAGTCTAATATTTATAATTGGAAAAACCGGTTAACTGCGGAGGAAATTGAAAAAATCCGCTTCAAGACACGGGACCTATGGCCTCATTTTTATTCGGAAAACGATTGGGCTAATGAGGAGCTGAGCGTTTCATGAAACACCTTATTGTGATCCCGTACTATTGTGAAGAGGAGGTGAAAAGGTATGAAAAGATTGCGGCCTATCTTTTAGAATCGAATGGTCCGCGAAAGGATATTGAATTTCTTCTTTCTTCAGCACCGTCGATTGAGCCCAGTCGGAATTTAGAGAATGCATTTTTACGTATTGCTCCGGTTCGAAATTATATCTGCAAAACCAGGGTGGAAGGCTATCCGGCCCGGCCCTGCGCCATGTTTTGGGAAACAATGGATTTTGTCCGTGCCAATTACGATCAGGACGGCGGTTTTGTTTTATGGTTTGAATCCGACATGATTCCCATCAGGAAAAATTGGATAGAAAGGCTTGAGAGTGAATGGTTTTCACGACCTGACCTAGTTTTAATGGGGATTTTTATCAAGGAAAGCAAATATCCCAAAATGACCGTTGCGCGTCATATTAATGGAGGAGCTTGTTACGCAAAAAATTACGCTGATTTTGTTCCCTTAAAAGGGCGCGTCCCGCTTTTTGATGTTGAGATGTTTCCTTATATTGAAGGCACAACCCGGTTCAAGGTGACAAAACAAATTGCTTTCACTTCCTTGCCGATTCTTCGCCGTCATGTGCATGATTCCCAAAAAGTAATTTTGCACGGATTCCGCCAGGATAAAAATGAATTTTTGAGCCGAGCTATGGAATATGTTCGGGCTCGCGATCAAGGAATAAAAATTCAAACTCTGTTGAATGTCATGTTAGCCGTCTGGGTCCGCTGCTGCCCACGGGCATTATGGTCCTGGAAAATATTTTCTCGTACCTGTCCCATTCATACTTAAACCGGTGTCCATGAAAACTCTGATCATCACTCCTGCATGGCCGCCTCTGGCAGCAAGTGAAGCCAGTCAGGCCTGGCATATCGCTTCCCATCTGGCTCATGCGGGCCATGATGTGCATGTGGCAGCCCCTCGCGATTCGGACGCTCTAACGCCGGAAAAAGTTCATCTTCACCGTGTGATTCGGAAATGGTCGTGGTCTGCAGCCATCGCTTTGGTGAATTTAATCAAACGCCATGATTTCAAAAGCGTTTTAGTTTTATTTGAAAGATCGCTTTACCGGAATCATCCCATGATTGCTTTTCTTCCGGCCATTTTGAAAAAGACAGGCATCAAAATCCGTTTTGTTACGATTTGGCAGAATCAATATGGGCTCAACCAAAATAAACAGACTTGGCGGGCAAAAACGGAGTCCCGGATTTTAGCCAAATTCCTCGGAATTACGGATTGGCCGGTTTTTCAGGCGCTTCGTTTTGGAAGCGACCATCATGTGATGTACTGCCATTATCATCGTGATTTATTGACGCTGGATCAGGAGGGCTTGCGGCTTAAATCCACGGTGCTTGCATTGCCCCCGCTTTTTTCTGAAATTCCGGTATTAGGTCCGGAAGAAAAAAAGACGATCCGTCTTCAGTTAAAAATATCGGAGAATGAAAAAATCGCCGCATTTTTTGGCAGAATTTATTCCGGCAAAGGGATCGAAACCCTTTTCGAAGCCTTTCAGAGCCTTACCAAACAAACATCTCTTAAAATGCTGATGATCGGCGGAGGTGCTTTGACGGAAAATGATTATGTTGAAAAAATGAAAGCCCTCAGCCGCCGGTTAGAAATTGATAAGGATATTCTCTGGTCAGGCGAATACGGCATGGCGGATGATTTAGCCGTCAAATGGATTCAAATCGCAGATTTTGTTGTCCTTCCTTTTGATGCCGGGGCGACGCTTAGCCGCAGCTCTCTTTCGCTTCCTCTTTTTTGTGGATTGCCCATCATTTCTACGCTTGGAGAAGGCACAGAGCCAGAACTCAAAGAAGCGCTTTATTTATGCCTGCCGCGCAATGCCCAGTCTTTAGCGGCGGCGATACTCGGAGTCGCCAATTCGTACACCTTACGGGAAAATTTATCGCGCAGCGCCGAGAAAATCGGCAAACGCTATCATTGGGATAGTTTTACTTCGAATTTAGAGTTGTTGTTGCGAGGAGGTCCGCCTCCGGCCCTTTCGGGCCGTAGGCCCGGAGGGAAGGACCGACGAAGCAATCTTGTTTTTCTCGCCAGAGGCGGAGCCGCATGACGGCGTTCCATCCAAAAATCAGCGTCTTGGTGCCGGTTTATAACGGTGAACGATTTCTTGCCGAGGCGTTAGAAAGTGTTCTGAACCAATCTTTCCGCGATTTTGAGCTGATTGCCATTGACGACGGGTCTTCGGACCGCACCTGGGAAATTCTCCATGATTTTGCGTTCAAAGACAAAAGAGTGCGTATTTTTCAAAACGATGAAAATCTTGGACTTTCAAAAACACTCACGAGCGGATTTGCGAAATGTTCTGGAGACTATTTTGTCCGTCATGACGGCGATGATATTTCGCTCCCTGACCGGTTTGAGCGCCAAGTCAAATTCCTAGATCAAAATCCCAGTATAGGTGCGGTGGGAACGATGACGGAATATATCGGCCAGGACGGAATTTTTTTGGGCAAAGGCCATCAGGCCTGGTCTTGGAAAGAAATTCAGGCGCATCTTCTGATCATCAATTGTTTTTGTAATTCTTCGATGATGATGCGCTGCGAGCTGGTGAAAAAAGCCGGCGGCCTTTCATCTCCTTCAAAATGGGCGGAAGATTACGAATTTTTAGAGCGGTTTTCGCATATTTCGGAAATGGCGGTACTCCCCGAAATTTTATTTCATTACCGCTTTTGGGAAAATTATTTTACTCGAATCCATCGCAAGGAACAAATGTCCGATGCCTTTCAGATTTCACTAAGGGCCATCCGGCGCCGCCTGGGAAATCCTAATTTCGGGGAAGCAGCTTACCGGCGCTTTTGGTATTCCTATTTTGAACAGGAAGGATTAATTAACGATGAAAAAACGCAGCTTGAGCTGGGGGACAGCCATAAACTGCGCCCTCTTTGGGAATTTTTAAGCAAAGACGAAACTTTTCGAAAAGTTTGGGGGCATGCTTTTGATATTCAGCCTGTTCAATTTCAAAATGGCGCACAGAGAATTTATTATCTTTGTTCCGATTATTCGACGCCCAGTTGGGGAAGCGGGCTGCTTTATCATCATGTCGCGCTATTAAGAAAGTTGGGATTTGAGGCGTTTATTCTTCATGACAAATCACCCTTCCGCCTCAAATGGTTGGATACCGAAGTCCCGATTCAATATATTGACAGCCCGGATTTCTCATTGGCTCCGGAGGACATCCTAATTGTGCCGGAAGTGAATGTGAATGATTCATTCGCGGTGCAAGCAGAATGCCGCAAAATCGCTTTTATTCAAGGCAGTTTTCTAATCACGGCTAATCTTGAAGAGCCTCCGGATTATGCCGGTTCAGGGTATGAAGCCATGATGAAGATTTTGCCGCATGCTGAGATTATTCTTAAAAAATATTTTGGCGGCATCCCGGTTCACGTGATTCCCCCTTTTGTGGCGCCGTATTTTTTTCTGTATCCGGAAGACGTCGAAAAAATACCTCGCAAAAATCAAATTCTTCTTTATTCGAAAAAAGATAGTCAGGATTACGGCATTTTCAAAAAAATGCTTTTGCGGGAGCTTTCCAAAATCAATATGGATCCGTCCGGCCCCGGCCCTTGGGAAATTCTCGAACTTGAGGGAATAACTAATATTGAAGTGGCTCTCGCCATGCGGCAGGCGTCTTTTTTTGTCAATTTGAACACTCATGAGGCATTCAATTCGACTGTTCCGGAAGCCATGGCGGCCGGGTGTGTTTGTATTTGTTATGAAGCGGTGGGCCCGAAAGACTTCCTGAAAGACGGAGAAAACGCATTCCTTTTTAACAATCACCACATTTATGAACTGCTCGGCTGTCTTTTGGATTTGATTCGTGATGAGAAAAAAAATCAAAAGAAAATAAAGCGTATGAGATTAGATGCTTACCGAACGGCTTGTCAATACCGTCAAGAAAAAACGGAGCAAGCCTTGTCCTGTTTTTATGGGGAAACAGTTTCTCTATGAACGAATTTTTCTTTGACCCGGATCAATTAAAGTCGATTAGCTGGAAGTACCACCCGCATTACATGTCCAATCCGCCTTTTCCTCATGCCGTGATTGATAATTTTCTTCCTGAATGGATTTTAGATAAAGTGCTGGCCGAATTTCCCGGAAAGGATGAAATCGACTGGATTCATTATCAAGGCGCTCATGAACTGAAGTTGGAGTCAAAAGCTGAGAATGAACTTGGAAAAGCGACGCGGCATTTGATTGCGCAAATGAACAGTTCTGATTTTGTCAATTTTCTTGAAAATCTAAGCGGAGTCGAAGGGCTGATCAGCGACCCGCATCTTTTTGGCGGAGGGCTTCATCAAATCGAAAGAGGGGGCCATCTTAGCGTTCACGCAGATTTCAACTGGCATCCGCGTCTAAAACTTGACCGGCGGGTAAATCTTCTGCTTTATTTGAACAAAAATTGGAAAGAAGAGTACGGCGGGCATCTTGAGCTTTGGGACCGTGGCATGACCCATTGTGCCCAGAAAATCCTTCCTATTTTTAATCGTTGTGTGATTTTCAATTCTTCTGATTTTTCTTTTCATGGGCATCCGGATCCTTTGGATTGTCCTCCGGGATGGACGCGCAAATCTCTGGCCCTTTACTATTACACTCAGGGCCGGCCGGACCATGAAAAAAATCCAGCCATGCATTCTACGCTTTGGAAAAAACGGCCGCGGGACCATTGGCTGATAAATTTTTTGGACCGCTTGCGTGGTAAGTTCTGATGATTACGATGGTTCAAAATTTCTCTGTGATTATTCCTGCGCGAAACGCGGCTTCGACTTTGAGAGTTTGCCTCGAAGCGATTTTCAAATCCTCCCTCAAGCCTTATGAAGTGATCGTGATCGATGACGGTTCTTCGGACCAAACCGCAGAGATTGCCGCGTCTTATTCCTGCCGTGTGATCAGGGTCAATTTTGGAAAGGGCCCTATGCAGCCGCGTTTTGCCGGAGCGCGTGAAGCAAAAACCGACTTGTTTGTTTTTAT
>CAZKNC010000046.1:0-8531 GCA_964553935.1 uncultured Planctomycetia bacterium
CGCCGAGGAGGACGCCGCCCCGGAATACGATTCCGCCGACACGGCCCTGTGGTTTTTCTGGGCGATCTGGCATTATTGGAAAACCACGCGGGACGCCCGATTCATCGCCAAGAAACTCTTGGGCCCGATGCAGGAAATCCTTCAGGGTTATTTGGAAGGAGCCCGTTTCGGCATCGGCATGGATGAAGACGGGCTCATTCGCTTGAGCGATGAGGAGATGCCGCTGACTTGGATGGACGCCCGGGAGCCGTCCGTGGAAGAGGGGGTGCCCGGCCCGGCGGTGACGGTGCGCAGCGGCAAGCCGGTGGAGGTCAACGCCTTGTGGTATTGCGCGCTGGCGGTGATGGCGGCTCTGGCGGACCGTCTGGGCGTGAAGAAAGCCTCGACGTACCGGCGGTTAAGCCGGCTCGTCCAACAGAATTTCCTGAGGAACTTCGTTTCCCCTGCCGGATTTTTATACGACCGGGTGACGCCGGCCGGGCCGGACGCCGTGCTGCGGCCCAACATGCTGATCGCCGTTTCTCTGCCGTTCACGCCGCTGTCCCGTCCACAGATCCGCCAGGTGCTGGGCTCTGTTCAAAAGCATCTGCTGACCCCGGCCGGCATCCGGACGCTGAGCTCCGGCCACCCGGATTACCGGGGACGTTTTTCCGGGGACCTGCGGGAACGGGCGCGCGCCTACCATCAGGGGACTCTCTGGACCTGGCTGATCGGTCCGTATGTCAGCACCGTTTGCAAAGTTCATCGGCTGACCCGCTCGACCCAGGCGATGCTGGCGGCCCAGCTGAGACCCTATCTCACGGAACTGGAGGGCCGCTGTCTAGGCGGTGTGGCCGAGCTGCGGGATGGAGATGCGCCCCACGCGCCGCGCGGGGGACTCTCTCAATGCTGGGCCGCCGGAGAAGTGCTTCGGGCCATTCGAGAGGCCCGTTTGGGCGGATTGTAGGAAATGAGAGAAAAAAGGTATACTCTCACCTTGATGAATCGCAGAGGCATCACGCTGCTGGAATTGGTCATCGTCACCAGCTTGATCGGCCTGGTGGGTTTGAGCTTCGCTTTCCTCTACTCCAGCTCCCAGAGGTTTTTGATCCAGAGTGCCAATTTTACCAGCTCCCAGGGAGAGGCCTCTTTCGGTTTGGAGCACATCAAGCGCCGGCTGCTGCAGGCGATCGCCATGGCGGTTCCGGCCGCGGGCGAAACCCGCACGTTGACCAACGGCGGGGTGACCGTGCAATTCACCTGGTTGCCCAACCGGGCGGCCCTCCCGCTGGGCTTGGACTGCCAATACCGTTTGAGCGGCGACAACCTGCAGTTTCAAAGAGGGGCGGGCGGAACTTGGGAACCAATCGCCCGGGGCATCGAAAGCGTGACATTCACGCGAACCGCTCAAAGTGTGATTTCGGTGGAGATCGCGGTGACGCGAAACGCCGGAAGGGACATCGAGCGGCGGACGCGGCTTCAGACGGTTGTCAGCCCGCGAGGACTCCAATGAAAAATGAAAATGGTTTCGCGCTGGCCACCGCGCTGACAGCGGCGGTGGTGGTTTCCATCATCGCGCTGGCGGTGCTGAACATGACCCTGCGCCGGTTCGAGCTCTCAACGTTTCGGACTGACCGGGCCATCGCCGGGGCGGAAGCGGACGCCGGCCTTCAATACGTGTTTGCCCGCTTGACGCTGGACACCACGTACACTAATCCCGCTTTCCCGGGCGCGGTCGGTTTCGCCGCGGTGGTTCAGGCCGCTTCCGCAGGGGGGGCGCCCAACCACTACGAAATCCGGTGCCATGATCTGCCCGGCGCCGAGAACCAGATTGTTCCTCAGCTCCACCTGGGCGCCAAGATCAACACGGAACGGGCGGATGACGGCACTCCCGGCCCGCTGTTCGGCCAATACGTCGGGGGCAAGCACCTCGCGATCGAAGTCCGTTTTGATCCGGCCGGGCCGGGCGGAGCCGAGCAGCCGTACCAGATTCGCGCGTTTGCCGCTTATGGAAACCTGACCGGCGGCGCGGCGGTGGAACAATGAAAAAGAGAAACGCGGCCGGCGCCACCCTGCTGGAAATTGTCATCGCGATGATGGTGATCGGTCTGGTGGCGGCCGGGATCATGAAGTCGTTTGTCACCAGTCGGCGCTTGAGCCACCGGTCCGGATCGGAATTGTCGACCATGGGGTTGGTGGAAGAAGTGAGTGAACAGCTGCGGGCCGCGGCGCAAGCTCCGCTGCCTAATGGGCTGACGCTGGCGCGGGGAGTGTACGTCGATGATTTCATGCTGGCCGGAGCCCGTCCCCCCGGAGCAGTGGTGCTGCCTGCCCCTAATCCGTTGAACCTCCCGGCTGATTTTCGGGCCCGGTTTCAGACGAATCAAGGCCGCACGCCTGCCGCCACCTGGGTGGATCATGCCGATGGCCGCGTTTACGTCGTGGAAGACGGTGTGGACGCCAACGGGAATGGCACTATTGATCCAGGGGAATTAGACGATTTGGATGGCGACGGCCTGACCGCCATCGATTTCGACGGGCGGTTCCCGGTGGATCTGCGCCGGGTGCGCGTGAAAGTCCGCTTTACCACGCCCAACGTGCAGTAAGGCTTGCGCGGCATGCCCGAATCCGTTAGAATAGCCCTTCGTGTTTTTCCATGGAGTCCATATCCGCTTTAACACAAGAGTCTCCTCGAGTGGGACCATCGGCAAAAGAAACCGTCCAACTGACCGTTAGCGGCCAGACCGTTCAACTGCCGGTTCTGACCGGCAGCGAGGGTGAGAAGGGGATCGACATCACCCGTCTGCGCGCTTTAACGGGCGCCGTCACCGTGGATCCGGGTTTCGCCAACACCGGCATCGGGGAGAGTGCCATTACCTTCCTGGACGGCGAACGGGGAATTCTCCGCTATCGAGGGTTTCCCATCGAGCAGTTGGCCGAACGGGCCACGTTCACCGAAACGGCGTATCTGCTCATCTACGGCGAGCTTCCGAGCCGCGCGAAGCTGGAAACTTTTTCCTCTGAGTTGGCCGCTCGATCCGATCTGCCGGCCGGCATGGAGCGGCTGTTCGATTGCTTCCCCAAAGGGACGCACCCCATGGCGATTTTGTCGTCGATGGTGCAGCTGCTCTCGGGCTACTATCCGGAGCTTACCCCTCCGAACCTCACCTCTGCGCAGATGGACGAAGTGATCCGGACCCTGCTGGGAAAACTGCCGACCTTGGCGGCCTATTCGTACCGCACCGCGCAGGGCAAACCGCTGATCCCGCCGCGGAAAGATCTTTCCTACGTTGCCAACTGGCTCTGGATGATGTTCGGCTCGGAGCCGGGTAAGTCCGCTCCGGATGAAGTGCTGGTTCAGGCGATGAGGCAGATTTTCATCCTGCACGCCGACCATGAACAGAACTGCAGCACCTCCACGGTCCGGCAGGTGGGATCCGCCCGCGCAAGCGGTTTCACCGCGATCTCCGCCGGAATCGGCGCATTGTGGGGTCCCCTGCACGGTGGAGCCAATCAGGCCGTGATTGAAATGCTGGAATCGATCCGGTCCAGCGGAGAAGACTTCTCTAAAATCTTGGCCAAGGCCAAGGACAAAAATTCCGGGTTCCGGCTGATGGGATTCGGCCACCGGGTTTACAAAAATTTCGATCCCCGTTCCCGGATTTTGATGGCTTCCTGCGATAAGGTCTTGGGCCGGCTCGGGGTTCACGATCCCCTGCTCGAGATCGCCAAACGGCTGGAGAAGGCCGCCCTTCAGGACGATTACTTCGTTTCCCGCAAATTGTATCCCAACGTGGATTTCTACAGCGGGATCATCCTCCGCGGGATCGGCATTCCGACCGAACAGTTCACGGTCATTTTCGCACTCGGCCGCCTGCCGGGTTGGCTGGCCCATTGGAAGGAAATGCTGGAATCCCCCGATTTCCGGATCGGCCGGCCCCGGCAAATCTATACCGGACCGACCGAGCGGCCGTACGTTCCCCTCGCCCAGCGAGGCTGATGTCTCCCAAAGTCGGGATCATCGGCGCCGGCAACGTGGGTGCGACCTGCGCGCAAAGAATCTTGGAACGTGACCTGGCCGATGTGGCCCTGGTCGATGTCGTCGAGGGGATCGCACAGGGAAAAGCGCTGGACCTTGCCGAAGCGGCCCCTCTGGAAGGTCACGACCGGAAGATCGCCGGCTCCACCGCTTACGACATCCTGAAGGGGGCTTCAGTGGTTGTGATCACCGCTGGCATGGCCCGGAAGCCCGGCATGTCCCGCAGCGATCTTTTGGAAGCCAACGCCAAGATCGTGGGCTCCATCGTTCCCCAGGTGGTCCAGCAATGTCCAGACGCCGTGCTCGTCACCGTCACCAATCCGCTCGACATCATGACGTATCTCACCTGGAAGCTGAGCCGCTTTCCGCGAGAACGAGTCATCGGCATGGCCGGCGTGCTGGATTCGGCCCGGCTGCGTTTTTTCGTCGCGGAGCGTTTGAAGGTTTCCGTCAAAGATGTTCACGCGCAGGTGCTGGGCGGCCACGGGGACAGCATGGTTCCGCTCCCGCGCCACACAACGGTTTCGGGGGTCCCTCTCCCGGAGCTGCTGAAAGCCGATGAGATTGATCGATTGATGCAGAGAACCCGGGACGGGGGTGCGGAGGTCGTGAAACTGCTCAAGACAGGATCCGCGTTTTACGCGCCCGCCAGCTCGGCGGCCGATATGGTGCAGGCGATCCTGCGGGATGAGCATCGTCTGCTTCCGGCCTGCGTGCATCTGAACGGCTCTTACGGTTTGCGGGACGTCTTTTGCGGTGTTCCCATCCGGCTGGGTACCTGCGGTGTCGAAGAGATCGTGGAACTGCCTTTGACCGAATCCGAGAAAAAGGCGCTCGCGGTTTCGGCCGAAGGGGTTCGCCAGGAAATGCAGTCGCTCGACGCCTTCCTTTCGCATGCGGCTTCTTGAGCATCAAGCGAAGAAGCTGATTTCTTCCTGGGGGATCCGCATCCCCAAGAATTCTCTCCTCACCCGTTTTTCCCAATGCAGTGCTTCCTCAAAGAAGGTCGGTTTTCCTCTCGTCGTGAAAGCGCAGGTGTACGCGGGCGGCCGCGGAAAAGCCGGCGGCATCGTGAAGGTCAGGAATGTGGCCGAAACGAAACAAGCGGTTCAGCGGCTGCTCGGCAGCCGGCTGGTGACGGCTCAGACCGGCCCGGAGGGTGCCGCGGTCAAATCCCTCTTGTTGGAAGGAACCCAGGCCCTGCTCAAGGAATTCTACGTCAGCATCCTGATCGACCGTTCCCGCCAGCTGCCGGTGGTGGTGGCCGCGCGCGAGGGAGGGATGGCGATCGAGGAGCTGGCCAAAGAAAAACCGGAAGCGATCCATACCGCCTCTTTTGACCCGCTGCTGGGACTTCTCCCTCATCAGGCCCGCCGGATCGTGGGCTGGCTGGAAATTCCAGCCGAGCACCGAGAGGACGCCGCGCAGCAGCTGGTCAAGCTGGCCCGCGGGTTCTTCGCGGTGGATGCCTCACTGGTGGAGATCAATCCCTGGGCTTTGACGAAATCGGGCATAGTCGCTCTCGATGGAAAAATCACGCTGGACGACAGCGCTTTTTTCCGCCATCCGGAGTTCGAGCGGATCAAGACCGCCGATGCCGACAGCCCCAGCGAGGCCCGCTCCCGGCGGATCGGCATCAACTACGTGGGACTGGAAGGGACCATCGGCTGCATGGTGAACGGCGCGGGGCTGGCGATGGCGACCATGGATTCGATCAAGCTCCACGGCGGAGAGCCGGCTAACTTCCTGGATGTGGGCGGCGGTGCCGACGTGAATCAGGTGCGGGAGGCCTTCAAGCTGATTCTGGCCGACCGGAAGGTGAAGGCGGTTCTCGTGAACATCTTCGGCGGCATCATGAAATGCGACGTGATCGCGCAGGGAATCATCCAGGCGACGCAGTCGATCCGGATCCGCGTTCCTCTGGTGGTCCGACTGGAAGGGACTAACGTGGAGCCGGGCCGAAAACTTCTTCAGGAAGCCAAACTCGGTTTGATCACCGCTTCCAACATGGATGACGCGGCCCAAAAGGTGGTGGAGGCCGCTCGGGGACTGTCCCCAAAGGGGACTGTCCCCAAAGGGGTTTGACATGGCTATTTTCCTCGATAAAAACACGAAAGTGATCGTGCAGGGGATCACGGGCAAGGCCGGTTCTTTCCACGCCGCGCAGATGCGGTCCTACGGAACGCAGGTGGTCGGTGGCGTCACGCCGGGCCGGGGCGGAGAACAATGGGAAGGCCTGCCGATCTTCGATACCGTCGCCGAAGCCGTGGAAAAAACGGGAGCGACCGCGACCGCCATTTTCGTTCCGGCCCCTTTCGGCGCCGATGCCATTCTCGAAGCCGCGGACGCGGGTCTTGCGCTGATCGTGACCATCACCGAAGGGATTCCGGCCCTGGATATGCTGAAGGTGAAGACCTGGATGAAAACCAGGGAGGGACAGTCCCCTTTGGGGACAGTCCCTGTGGTGATCGGGCCCAACGGCCCGGGACTCATTACGCCGGGCCAGGCGAAAATCGGCATCATGCCCGGCTACATTCACAAACCGGGATTCGTGGGTCTGGTTTCCCGTTCCGGCACGCTGACGTATGAAGCCGTCTGGCAGCTGACCCAGCTGGGTCTGGGCCAATCGACCTGCATCGGCATCGGGGGCGATTCGCTCCCCGGGACCGGCTTCATCGATGTCCTGAAAGCGTTTGAAGAAGATCCCGAAACCCGCGCGATGGTGATGATCGGAGAGATCGGCGGATCCGCCGAAGAGGAGGCGGCCCTGCACATCCGCGAGCATGTCCGGAAACCGGTCGTGGCTTTTGTGTCGGGCGCCACCGCTCCCCGTGAAAAACGAATGGGCCATGCCGGGGCGGTGATCGCGCAGGGCCAGGGAACCCACGAATCGAAGATCAAAGCGCTGCGCGCCGCCGGCGTTGCCGTTGCCGAGAATCCCGCGCGGATCGGCCGCACGATGGCCGAAGCGCTGAAACTCTTGCCTATTTCGTCTGGCCGGTGAACGTGAATCCGCGCAGGGCCAGCGCGGGGGTGACGACCGAAGAAAAACCCTGAGCCGGGTCGGCGATCAAATGCGGCTCGCTGGAAACCGCGATCAATCGTGAGAAAGCCGCCAGGATCGATTCCGTGAACCGCAGGTTTTTGACGGCGCCCGCCACCTTTCCATCCTTCACCAGGAACGTTCCGTCCCGCGTCAGTCCGGTCATCAGCGCCTGATGAGTGTTCAAAAGCCCGCTCACGTAGTGGAACCGGGTGATCCAAAGTCCGTGATCCAGCTTTTTGAGCATTTCTTTCGGCGGAGTCCGGCCTTCGGCGAGAACCAGATGATCGGCCATCGGTCCTTCGATCTCATCGTAAACCGGCGCGTGCCCGGTGGACGACCGGCGATACAGCTTGGCGTAATGGCTGTCGTAAACGACGCCGGCCGCTTTGCCTTCGCGGATTAACTCTACCCGCTGTTTTGGAATTCCCTCCATATCGAACGGCACCGCCAGCCCTCGGAGATCCGCGGCGTCATCGGCGATGGAGATATTGGAGGAGAACAGCCGTTCCCCCATTCGACCGGTCATGAAGCTGGTTCGGTCCGCCATCTGTTTGGCGCCGAAGCCGATGTACCCCAGCCACTCGAGGATTTCCGCCACTGCTTCCGGTTCCAGGAGGACGTCGTATTTTCCAAGCTGGATTTCTTTCGGATTGCAGTTGAGCCAGCAAAAATTCCAGGCTCGTTCCAGCAAAGGTTCCGCCTGAAACCGGCCGATATCCCGGAACGCCTGCGCCGCGAAACCGGAGGAATCGCGGCCGGTGGCCACCAGCCGCAGTCCCCCGGCGGTGAACGGCTGATATTGGCGCAGTCCTTCGGAACCGACCACCGCCAATTCGCTTTCCCCGGCGACAAAGGAGCCGGCCAGCTCCATCCCGGTTTTCTGGGATCGGTCGGATAAAGAGCGGATCTGGGCCACGGTTTCTTCCAGCGGACGGTGGATGGTTTCCGGAAAGTAAGTCGTCAGCTTCGGGGTGGGTCCTTTCGGCGGCCGGGTGCTGAAGGAAGGAGCGATCTGCCGGCCCGTCAGCCGGGCGATCGCCACGGCGGCATCGACCGCTTTTCGAAGAGCATCCCGTTTCAAAGAAGAGGTGGTGGCGATTCCAACCCGGTTGGCGATGGCCACCTTGACCCAGATCGTCAGGTCCTCTTCATGGAGGTTTTGATGGATCTGCCGGTTGGCGAACCGAAGCGTTGTCTGCCCGGTCCGCTGGGCGGCCAGCAGGGTTTCATCGGCCGGGGAATCCTGCGCGGTCTTTTTGAGCGAATCGATAAGACGAGACTCCCCCAGCAGCATGATCTAATTCCTCTTCCTTCCGACTTGCACGTTTTCGAACCGGGCCGGCGAAGCGCCGTGGCCCACGTGCATGATCTGGACCGGCTCTCCCTTCGCGCAGTTGGGGACGCCGTACAGCTTCCATTCCGGTTGTCCGGCGATCCCGGAGCAGGCGTTCCAGAATTCCGGCGTGA
>CAZKNC010000047.1:0-8454 GCA_964553935.1 uncultured Planctomycetia bacterium
TTATTCACCGGGACAGGGGAAAAGTTCCAGCTTGAAGCGGCTGCCCGACTTGGCACTGGCGATCGCCGACGAAATGAAGCTTTCGATTCCGCAGCAAAAATCCCTGCAGTACGCCGCGATGCTTCACGATGCCGGACGTGTCGGGATCCCGGAGCAGATTCTCCACAAGACGACCAAGCTGGAACCGGCTGAGTACGCCCGGATCAAGGAACATCCGGTCAAGGGGGCCAGCTTTCTCGAGCCGCTGGAAACGCTGGAGCCCGCGGTTCCGATCATCCTGTATCATCACGAGCGGTACGATGGAACCGGCTATCCCCGCGGATTGAAAAAAGATGCGATTCCTCTGGGGGCGCGGATCCTCGGACTCGCCAACGCGTTTGAGGCGATGGTTTCAGAGCGGCCTTACCGCCGGGCCATGTCCGTGGCGGAGGCCGCGCGGGAGATTGCGTCGCATTCCGGGACCCAGTTCGATCCCAAAGTAGTTGAAGCGTTCAAGCGCTTGGTGGACAGCGGAAGGATTGAGGCCCTTTTGTGATGAAGCGGCGGCGGATCGTCATCGGGTTTCTGGCCGGGATCGGAGTCTGTGCCGCAGGGTTCGTTCCGTGGCGGGTGACCGAAGCGGTTCAAAGGTTCCTGAACGGTCCCCGGATGGCCGGCTGGTCGTTCTCAGTGGGCCAGGCGTTCTGGGCTCCTTGGAAAAGCTTGAAGATGCGCGACGTGATGGTCCAAACGCCTGGCGGCGGAAAACTGCACCTGGTGAAAGCCGAGTTTTTTCTAAAGCCGCGTTCTTTGTTCAAAGGGTCATTTTCCACCGAATGGGTTCTGGGAGAAATCCGAATGGATCCGGTTTCCTGGAACATCCGCTCCGCGCTGGCTCAGGAAATTCTTTCGGCTTCTCCCGTGACGACGGGTGGATCGGGTATCCTTGAGTTGCGGCGGGAGGAAATCCGGATCGAGCGTTTTTTGCTGACCGGATCGGTGCTTCAGATGAGCGGGAACCTGGCCGTGGGTGCCCGCAGGCAGATTCAACTGCATTTGCAGGGGGATCTTTCCAGGGAGATTTTGGAGGCCATGCAGCTGCTTTCTTCGCGGGAGCCCTCGGAACCTTGGCAGCCTTTTGAACTTCGGCTGGAGGGGAGAATCGATTCTCCCCGGATCCAATTCGAATCTAATTTTCGGTCATTCATTCTCGATCAGCGACTGGAAAGGAACCCATGAACCCCTCGCTCCGTTTCATCCTTTTCCTGATGTTTCTAAGTCTGGTTGGATGCTCCCGAGGGATGACGAACATCGAACGGCCCAAAGGCGAGATTGAACTTCGCCGGCCGGAAACGCTCTCCTCCAGAATCCGCGTGGGGGGAACCCCGATCGCTTCTCTGACCAAGGGCGGGATCGACGCGACGATCCGCTACGCCAGCCCCGAGGAGCTGGAAAAGTTTTTCGAGAACAAGGAGGTTTTTGGCGCATTGGCGGGCAAAAATCCTTATCCGAAGGAAACGCTGGTTTTTTATCTGAAGATCGCCAACCACAGCGGCAAAAAGATCCGCGTCAACCCCGATGATTTCGTCTTGATCGATAATCTGAACATCCAGTACGCGGAGCTCTCGCCGGACAGCATCTCGGCGCTGTACGAATCCAAAGCGGGCCTCTGGTCGTTCGCCAGAACGACGGGGGACATGGCGCCGGGCTACTATGGCGCTCCTCTCAAAGTGGCCGGTTCGCTGGGCGCCGGGTCCGGCCGGAAACAGCATTACCTGATCAAGCAGGTTCGCCTGGCTCCCGGCACCATTCACCCGGGAATCGCCTACGACGGATACGTCGCGTTCCCTCGTCCTCATCCGAACGCCACGTCGGTCCGCATTCTTGTCGACAATATCAAAACCGATTTTAACGCCGCGGATATTCCGGAAAGTGCGATCCATTTCGAATTCCCCTTCCAAATCGAGATCAGTCCCGTCCAAGCCGGCGAGCAGCCCTCCGGCGGCGGGACTCCCGAGTCTCCAAAGTCTTAACGACGAGCAGAGAGAAGCGGTCCTAGCGCCGCCGGGCCCCTTGCTGGTCCTGGCGGGGGCGGGGACCGGGAAGACGCGCGTCATTGCCAGCCGAGTCGCTTATCTGCTGGAGACCGATCCCTCGCTTAAGCCGGAAAATATCCTCGCGCTGACTTTCTCTCGCAAAGCCGCTCAGGAAATGCTGGAGAGGGTCGAAGATCTGCGCGGTTCTTACGCCGACGAACTGGGGGTTTTCACCTTCCACGGTTTCTGCCACCGGTTTCTCCAGGACCATGCGCTGGAGTGCGGTCTGCCGGAGCGGTTTCGACTGTTGGATTCGGTGGATGCGTGGGTCTTTTTTAGATCGCTGCTTCCTCAGATGGGTTTGCGCCGCTATTGGAATCTGGCGGACCCGGCCTCCTGCATCCATGGTTTTCTCCGGTTCATCGGCCGCGCTAAAGACGAACTGATCGGACCGCAGGAACTCGCCGATTTCGCCGGCCGCCAGGAGGATGCGGATGAGCGGGCTCGTTTGGAGGAGATTGCTCGCGCTTACCGCGTCTATCAGGAGGGTCTGCGCCGCTTGGGCCAGCTGGATTTCGGGGATCTGATCGTTCATACGGTACGGGCTCTGCGGGAACGGCCGGCCCTTCTGCGGGAGGTTCGCCGGCGGTATCGAGCCATCCTCGTCGACGAGTTTCAGGACACCAACGTCGCGCAGATCGAGCTGCTCAAACTGCTGGCCGGTCCGGAGCCCAATCTTTGCGTGGTGGGGGATGATGATCAGGCGATCTATCGATTCCGGGGCGCCTCTTTCGCCAGTTTTCTGCTGATCCAGCAGGCGTATCCCGCGAGCAAGGTTCTCCGGTTGACCCGAAATTACCGATCCGCCCCGCCGATCCTTTCCGCTTCCGAGCGCTTGATTCGGTTCAATGAGCCGGACCGGTATGATCCGGACAAAAAACTTTGGACGTCGGTTCAAGAGGGACTTCCGGTGGAGGCCTTCCATTGCCAGGACACCGAACACGAAGCCGAACAGGCGGCGGCACTCCTGCGCCGGCTTTGGGAAAAACAGCCGGCAGGGGAACGCTCCTGGAGCCGGATGGCCGTCCTCTATCGCGCGCACGCGCACCGGGAAGCGCTGCTGCGCCGTCTGCGGGAGGCCGGGATCCCCGTCAGCGTTCGGGGAGGCTATTCCACGTTCGAACAGCCGGCGATCCGGGATCTCCTGGCGTTTCTTCACGTTCTGAAAGATCCCTCGGATCCGGTCCCCCTTTTCCGGCTTTTGAGCCATCCGGGTCTGGGGATCCCTTCGCAGGAGCTGCTGCGCCTGACCCGGCTGGCTCGCGAAATGGAGATTCCTCTGCGTCAAATGGTGGAAGCTCCTCCGGCCGATCCGTCTTGGTCGGAGGAGGCAAAACGCGCTTTAGAGCGTTTGCGGACCGATCTGGCCGCGCTGGGGCCGAAAGTTTCCGGTGACGTGGAAGCGCTGGTGCTGGCGATCGCGGAGGACAGCTTCCTGCGGGTGGTTTTCCGGCAGCCGGAAGGGCCGGAATCCGATTCCCTTGTGGCGTTGGGGGCCCTGCTTCGGTGGGTTCGCCGGTTTGTTCAGAACGATCCCGAGAAAACGGGGCTGGCCTCTTTCTTGTGGTATCTCGACGGCGTGATCAAAGCGGATGTGGCCGAATCCATGCCGGACGTGGAGGCGGATCTTCGGGAGGACCGTGTTTCTTTGATGACGGTGCATCAGGCCAAGGGACTGGAGTTCGACTGGGTTCTGCTGATCGGGCTGGTGCAGGGGCAGTTCCCGGCGCGGAGTCGTCCGGAGCCTATTCCGTTTCCGATTGATCTCATGAAAGAGCGGCTGCCCCAGGGGGATTATCATCTTCAGGAAGAACGGCGGCTCTGTTATGTCGCCTGCACGCGGGCGCGCCAGGGTCTCTTTTTCTTCACGCAGGACCGGCTGCGGCGGCGCCCCTCCGTTTTCCTGCGGGAGATGACGGGGCAGGGCAAGCCCGACTTCGTCCGGACGCGGAAAGCGGATCCTTCCGAAACGTCTCGGGTCGGCGGAACGATCCTGCCGGTTTCTTCTCTTGCGCAGGAGCGTGAAATTCTTCGCCTGACCGCCGAGCTTCGAAAACTCGCTCCGGAAAATGAGGAAGGTTTCGCCGATCGAATGAAGAGAATCCAGGAAATTTCCGCTTCTTTGCGGTCGGTCGGACATTCTTCTCGCGGTGCTGTGGGTCCGGAAACGCCTGTCTGGCCGATCGGAGAGCGGTTCAGTTTCACTCAGCTGGAAATGTACCGGACGTGTCCGCTGCGCTATCTCTACGCGTACGTGTATCGGATTCCGTCGCGCTCGACTCCCCAAATGCTGTTCGGCGTCGATCTGCATGAGTGCCTGGAGCGTTTCTATCAGCGGGTGATGGAAGGGCGGATCCCCTCACGGGAGGAATTGATCGAGTCGTTCCGCCGTTTTCAAGCGCCCCGCCGATACGGTTCACCCCCCGAGGACGCGGAGTACCGCCGGTTGGGCGAACAGCTGCTCAGCGACTTTTACAAAAAACAGGAAACCGGCTGGACCGTTCCGCTGGGGGTTGAAAAAACCTTCAGCCTGAAGCTGGAGGAGGTTTCCATTCAGGGGGTGATTGACCGCATTGATCCGCTGCCCGGCGGAGGCGTTCGGATCCTGGATTACAAATCCGGAAAGCCGAAAGAAGAGGCCGGTTTCGAGCAGCAGCTTCAGCTCTGGCTTTACGCGCTGGCGGTTCGAGAGGTCCTCGGACTGGATCCGAAACGGGTGTCTTTTTATTACCTGCGGACCAATGCCGAGCTTTCGTTCGATTTTTCGCCGGGCATCCTGGAAAAGACCCGGGACCAGATCCTTTCCATGGCCCGGGAGATCCGGACCGCCCGGTTCGATCCCAAACCGTCCAAGACACTCTGCGGGCGGTGCGACTATCAAAATCTCTGCCCTGCGAGTGTGGTATGATATCCCCCATGGAGCAGTCTGAACTTTTTCAGGATCTTTCCACCGATCAGCGCTCCCGGCGTTTGCCGTTTCCGCTGTTTCCAGGCCGTTTTCTGCATATGAAAGTGGCCTACGAGGATATGGTTTTCGGCGCCCTGGGGTTGGTTCTTCTTTTGCTGGGCGGATTCTGTCTGGGCGTGGAGCGGGGCAAAAGCTTGGTTTCAAAAGATCCTGTTTTCGATCTGAATCCGGGCGTTTCCTCGACGGTGGCGCACGCGGCTCGCTCCATTCCGGAGCCGGATCCGATCTCCGCGGTGATGCCGGCGATCCCGGCGGCGGTTTCCCTTCCGCCTCAGGAGGCGGGGGTTGGCACTGTTCGGGGATCCTACGCGATTCAATTGGCCAGCTACGTCGGCATGGCTTCCGCGCAGGAAGAAGTGCGCCGGCTGACCCGGCAGGGAATCGCCGCTCAGGTGGTCCGGCAGGGGAAATATTTCGAACTTCGAGCGGTCGGGTTCCGTTCCTGGAGCCAGGCCAAAGACAAATTGGCCGGTCTGCGTAAAACATATCGGGATGCTTTTATCAAGCGGCTCTCATCTTCTGGAGGTTAGGTTTCGCGATGTCGATCCATCGAAGTTTGAAATCGGCCAACACCATGAAACGGCACCGCTCCGTGCTTTCGCGGATGGAGCGGGTTCGGCTCCTACAGGAAAAAGGCGTTCTCCAGCCGGCGGAATCCCGCATTCTGGGATTGCCGAAGGTCAAGCATCTGAAGATGCGGATTCGCAAGGAGAAAGCCGCTGCCGCTCCGGGTGCCGCCGAAACCGCTGCCGGTGGAACGGCTCCCGCCGCCGCTCCGGCCGCGGAAGCCTCGGCCGCCAAACCAAAGAAATAACCGGTTTGTCGGTTCGGCTCCGAGCGCTCCTCCTGACCGCTTGCGTTTTCACGCTCCCCTTCGCATGCCTCGCGGAGGAGAAGCCGGAAACTCCTGTTTTGGGCTTGGTGACCGCGGATCGGGTCAACCTTCGATCCGGCCCGGGTGCCTCCTATGAAGTGATCCATCAATTCTCCCGCCGTTCGAAAGTTCAAATTTTGGCTCAGCAGGGGGATTGGTATGCCGTGCCCCTGCCGGATTCGGTTCCGGCTTTCGTGTCCCGGAATTTTCTTCAAACGGAATCCAGCGGCTGGGTGCGCGTTCAGGCGGATCGCGTGCACGTTCGCGCTGGTCCCGGATTGGGATCGGCTTCTTATGGCACTCTTTCGAAGGACGATCGCGTGCGGTTCTGGAGGCTTCAGGGGGAATGGATGGCGGTTCAAGCCCCCGGTTTCTGCCGAGGGTGGATTCATCGTTCTTACGTGACGCTGTTGGAGAGCGAGCCGGACACACTGAAGGGGGATTCCTCATGATTACAATGGAGCAGTTCCGAACGCTGGATTTGAAAGTCGCGCGGATTGCGGAGGCCAAGCTGCATCCCAACGCGGATCGGCTGCTGGTGCTCACCGTGGAGACCGGCGAGGCGAAAAAAGAGGTGGTCGCCGGAATCGCCCTGCATTACAAGCCGGAAGAGCTCCTCGGCAAGCAGGTCGTGCTGGTCAACAACATGGAGCCGGCCGTGATTCGCGGCGTCACTTCGGAAGGGATGATTCTTGCCGCCTCCGGCGGGGAGATCCTTAGTTTGGTGGTCCCGGAGCGCGCGGTTCCGCCGGGCTCAACGGTTCGTTGATGGAATTTTTTATTGGATTCGTCCTGCTGTTCCCCCTTTTCATGATGGCGGTGACCGTGCATGAGCTCAGCCACGGTTTGGCCGCGCTTTATTTCGGAGACTCGACCGCCCGGCAGGCGGGCCGGTTGACGCTCAATCCACTCAAGCACATCGATCCGGTGGGGACGGTCCTATTGCCTCTGCTGTTGCGGCTGTTGAACTCTCCGCTGCTGTTCGGCTGGGCGAAGCCGGTTCCCATCAACGCGCTGAATTTCCGGCATCCGCGCCGCGACATCTTTTGGGTGGGTGCCGCGGGTCCCGCCGCCAATTTTCTTCTGGCGGCCGTGACGGCGCTCGTTCTGAAAGCGGGGGGAGCGATGCTTCCGGTCCTGGTCCATGAATTGGGCCGGTACCTGATCCTGATCAATTTGATTTTAGGAACCTTTAATCTGCTGCCGATTCCTCCGCTGGATGGATCCCGCATCCTGATGGGGGTCCTGCCGGCCCGATTTTCCTGGCTATTGGCCGTTTTGGAACGGTGGGGTATCGTGCTGGTTCTTTTGCTCCTGTATCTCGGCTTGGATGATCTGCTTCTGGAACCGATTGTCTTCAATATGGCTCGATGGCTGGGGGTCGGATGAGTTCCTCACGCCGCATTCAGGTTCCTTTGGGTGGCCGGAAATACGACATCGTGGTCGGATCAGGGCATCTTGGAAAACTGGGGAAGGAATTTCACCGTCTTGCGCTGGGCGGACAGGCCGTGGTGCTGAGCAACCCTACCGTCTTGCGCCGGTATCGGACGCGTGTTCTGTCTGTTCTGAAAAAATCCGGGTTTGATGCGCGGGTGCTGGCGGTCGGGGATTCCGAGCGCAGCAAAAGTTTGGCCGGATTGGGGAAAGTCCTTCAGGGTTTGGCGGATCTTGACCGGCCGGGACGGCGCCCCTTTTTGGTTTTGCTGGGCGGCGGGGTGGTGGGGGATCTCGGTGGGCTGGCCGCGGCGGTTTACCGGCGCGGGATCCCGTACGTGCAGCTGCCGACCACTTTGCTGGCGCAGGTGGATTCTTCGATCGGAGGCAAGACGGCGATTGACCTTCCGCACGGAAAAAATCTGGTTGGCGTGATCTATCAGCCTCGCTTGGTATTTATCGATCTGAAGTTCCTGCGCAGTTTGCCGAACCGCCAATTCCGGTCTGGACTGGCGGAGATCGTCAAATGCGGAGTGATCCGCGATGCCGAGCTTTTCTCGCGGCTGGAGCGGGTTCGTTTGAGCACGCTTCGGCGGGATGCCGATTTACTGGCATGGGTCATCGGCCGTGCGGTTCAAGTCAAGGCGACGCTGATTGGGGCGGATGAATGCGAGAAGAAGGGACGGAGAACGCTTTTGAATTTCGGACATACCTTTGGCCACGCGCTGGAAGCGGCCACCGACTACGGATCCGCGTACACCCATGGAGAGGCGGTCGCGTTGGGAATGAGTGTCGCGGTCGAGATCGCCCTTCGGCTTCGGCGGCTCCAAGCGCCGGAGGCGCGTCGGATTCGGGATCTGGTGCGGCGGATGGGGTTGCCTCTTCAGGCGAAGGGGGTCGCACGCGCGCGCATTCGGAAAGCCATGGCGCATGACAAGAAATGGACGCGGACGAACCGGTGGGTTCTTCCGGTCGGCATCGGCCGCGCGGTGGTAGCGGAAGGGATTCCGGAACGGGTGATTCGCCCGGCCGTGGAATCGGTTTTGGAGGGTTAAGCCATCTTTTTTCGTTCGGAGCTGACGCGAGAACGGTCCCAGCAATTG
>CAZKNC010000048.1:0-6015 GCA_964553935.1 uncultured Planctomycetia bacterium
ATGACGCCCTGTTTTTCGAGGTCTTCCCGGTTCGAGTGGTAGACGACCTCGCTCTCGTACTGGGCCGTGACTCCGGCCAGGAACTTCCGTTCCGCTTCCGGGATGCCCAGCTTGTCGAACGTATTTTTAATTTCAGCCGGAACGTCTTCCCAGGTTTTGCCCTGCTCGTTCATCGGTTTCAGGTAGTAATAAATGTTGTCGAACTGGATTTGGGACAGCATCGAAAGGTCGGCCCAGGCGGGCAGGGGTTTCCGTTCGAACGCGTCCAGCGCGTGCAGGCGGAACTTCCGCATCCACTCCGGCTCGTTCTTCATCCAGGAGATCTCCTCGACCATCTTCTGGGTCAGCCCTCTCTTGGACTTGAAGACGTATTTCTCCGCGTCGTGGAAACCGTACTGCTGTTCGTAGTCCTGCCCGATGTTGTTGAGCGACTTGTCGGTCATGGGGTGATCGCCTCCTTCTCGTAGGGCGCGTATCCGGTGGTTTCCAGCTCGTGAGCGAGCTCTTTGCTGCCGGAGCGGACGATCCGGCCGTCGACCAGCACGTGGATGAAATCCGGCTCGATGTAATCCAGCAGGCGCTGATAGTGCGTGATCAAAAGAATTCCAAGATCCGGTCCCCTCAGCCGGTTGATTCCTTCGGCCACGGTACGCAGCGCGTCGATGTCCAGGCCGGAGTCGGTTTCGTCCAGCACCGCCAGCGAAGGTTTGAGAAGCGCCATCTGCAGGATCTCATGCCGCTTCTTCTCTCCGCCGGAAAAACCGTCGTTGAGGTAGCGGGTGGCGAACGACTCATCGATCCCCAGCGAGGCCATGGTGGCCTTGATCTGCTTGCGGAATTCCTTCGGCTGGAACTGGTCGCCGAACCGCGCCTTCATTGCCGTTCGAAGGAAATTGGCGACGCTCACTCCCTGTACGGATACCGGGTACTGGAAGGCCAAGAAGATTCCCATTCGGGCCCGGGCATCGGTCTTGAGCGGGGCCAGATCCTGCCCCTGGTAGAGGATCGATCCCTGCGTCACCTTGTATTTGGGATGGCCCAGCAGCGTGTGGGACAGCGTGGATTTCCCGGAACCGTTGGGGCCCATCAGCGCGTGGACCTGTCCCTTATCGATCTGCAGGGAAATCCCTTTGAGGATTTCCTTGCCCTCGACCTCCACATGGAGGTTCTCAATCCTCAATAAAGACTGATTCATGGTTTGTTTTTACTCCTGGTGGATCAGACCGAGAACGGGGCGGCAATCTTCTGCTGCAGAGATTGCCGGACCTTCATTTCCGGCCCGACCAAATCGGAAATCTTTACCTTCTCCATAAAGCTGTCAATTGTGCTGGACAGCGTCGCCCAGGCGGAACGGATGCAGCAGTCTTCAATATGGACGCAGCTGGTCCGATTACCCGGATGCCGATCGCAAATTTCCGCGGGGGTCGGCACGCTTCCCAGGGCGCGCACCACCTCTCCAAGATGGATCTCCTGAGGGGTCCGGCTCAGCCGATACCCGCCATGAACCCCCCGGACCGAATGGATCAATCCGGATTTGGAAAGCAGCCGCAGCAGCTTCTCCACATAAGCGGAGGAAAGCCCCTCCCGACCGGCGATCTCCTTGACCGTCATCCCTTGTTCAGGGTTGGCCTGGGAGAGCTGCAAAAGGCAGCGCAAGCCATATTCTTCCTGGGACGTTATCTTCATTGGGCCCCTTTCTCCCTCTCATTTATAAGGTTACCGGAAACATGACTTTTCTGTCAAGTATTATGCGGAGCGGAGAACTTGCGTGCCAATAGCCAATTTGATACAGTACCGCCGTGATCCTAAAGGTTTCGCTTTTGGGCAACCCGGTTTTGCGGTTGAAGGCCAAGCCGGTGGAGCTGGCCAAGACGGAGCCGGCCCGTCTGCAGGGATTCGTGGACGATCTGACGGAGACCATGCGGGAGTACGACGGGGTGGGGATCGCGGCCCCCCAGGTGCATGTCTCGACTCAGATGGCGGTGATCGAATGCGACGAAAACGTCCGCTATCCGGACTCGCCCAAGATTCCGCTGACGGTCCTGATCAACCCGACGATTCGTCCGGCTTCCCGGGTGCAGGAAGAGGACTGGGAGGGGTGTTTATCGGTCGAGGGTTTCCGGGGGAAGGTGCCTCGTTGGCGCGCGGTGGATGTGGAGACGTATAACCTGCGCGGGGAACGCGTCCGTTTCCGGGCCGAGGGGTTTTTCGCCCGCGTGGTTCAGCATGAGGTCGATCACTTGAACGGCAAGGTCTTCCTGGATCGGATGAAGGATTTATCCACGCTGACCCACCTGAAGGAGTATACTCGCTACTGGGTTGAAGACTGACGATGGTCAAAGTTGAGAAGCAGCTTTCCATCTTCCTCGAAAACCGGCCCGGCTTGCTCGCGAAAGTCTGCGGGACTTTAGCCGACGCCGGAATCAATGTTCTGGCTCTTTCCATTCACGACACGGTGGACCATGCCATCGTCCGCCTGCTGGCCGACCGGCCGGTCAAGGCGCTTTTGATCCTGGAGCAGTTGGGCCTTTATATCCTTGAGACGGACGTGATCGTTCTCGAGCTGGACAACCGGCCGGGCGCGCTGGGCGACATTGCCCGCAAGCTGGCCCGCGCCGACATCAACATCGAATACGCCTACTGTTCCGCCACCCACAGCCAGGGAGCCGGGTGCCTGATTCTCAAGTCGGATGATCAGGACCGGGCCATCGAACTTCTCCGGGAGTTTTAAGCCTACAATGAAGACATCATCTGCATACCTTGATTTTACAAATCGGCTTAAGTTGTTCATAGGAAAATACCCCGAACTCATCACCATGACTCTCAGCAACATATTTACCATGAGACTCATCGGAAACAAAACACATGGAGATCTAGCAGAGATAGGAATCGCAGAGTTCATCAATCAATACATGTACGATTTTCAGTCTATTCATGTCGGAAAGGATTTGTACAGGGCGAAATCTCAAGAGGAAGACATCAAGATTATCAATGAAATAACGAAAGAGGAGTTTCCAGTCAGTCTTAAGGCGTATGGCGACGGCCCTCTCCAGCTTTCAACAGACAAAACCTTCTCCATGTTTCCTCTTCTTGAGAGTATGGGACATGAAATAACTGGTTCTAAAAATATACAAAAAATTCTTGATGACCCCATTTTTTCGGATTTTGGTAACGTCAATGTTCTACCGCTTATCTACGATGAAAAAGCGCAACGATGCAATATTCTGGTGTTTGATTATGCTCGTGCCCGCGGAGCAACGTCTCGTGTTGTGAGGGAAGGTGTTGGGCACGGAAGGAAACATCCCGTGTACAGATTCTACGATGCAGACGGCTCATACATTTGCGAAGTTCGGTACGGAAGCGCAACAGCGAACGCGCTTCAGCGCGGTTTATGGACCAATACCAAGAATGGATTGAAATACTTTGATAGCGTTACGAAGGGGTGGATTGATTATTCACACAATCTCGTACTTGTTAAGCTATTTTCTCACGCTCTAGTTTCTTCCTCGGCAGGACACGCGTTGGCCTTAGAGAAAATCAAAGAAGATATCTCGCTGCTTAAAGGCAGTTTCAAAATCACGAAATGAATCAAACGCTCTTTCTTTTCAGTGATCTAGTTGCGGATACCCCAGAAACCGAGGGCATCAAATATGCCGGCTCAAAACTGAAATTACTTCCACAAATTTTGGATTTGGCCAAGAAGACTGGTTCAAAAACTGTATTGGACGGATTTGCCGGAACAACGCGAGTATCACAAGCATTTTCAAAAAGCGGATACAAGGTTATTTCCAGCGATATTTCCGCTTGGTCTGAAATATTCGCTACTTGTTATCTTTTGAACCGAAAACCCAGATCGTCATACATTGGACTCATTAATCACCTGAATTCGTTAGAGCCCAAAGACGGTTGGTTCACTCAGAATTATGGAGGAATCAGAAATGGCAGCATCTCTTCCCAAGAAGATGGTCTCAAAAAACCTTGGCAGATACACAACACTCGCAAGTTGGATGCAATACGCGAAGAAATAGACAGACTTTCCCTTCCGCCAGAAGAGAGAGCAGTAGCAATCACAAGCCTTATCCTCGCACTAGATAAAGTGGACAGTACGATGGGGCATTTCGTTTCCTATCTGAAAGATTGGTCTCCAAGGTCATTTAATCATCTTCGGCTTGAAGTGCCGATGCTATTTGAAAACGATATGGATCATTATGTGAAGCGTGGAGACATTTTTGATGCTGCGGATTCGGAGGTTGATCTTGCGTACTATGATCCACCCTACGGCTCTAATAACGAGAAAATGCCGCCATCGAGAGTTAGATATAATTCCTACTACCATCTTTGGACGACTGTTTGCATGAATGATAAACCTGAATTATTTGGAAAGGCAATGCGCCGCGCTGATTCATCGGACACTATTACATCATCCGTATTCGAGGAGTTCAGAAGAAACCCTATTACAGGTAGATTTCTGGCAGTTGAGGCTATTGAGAGATTAATTCAGCGTACTAGCGCAAAGTGGATCATCCTTTCCTATAGTTCTGGTGGCCGTGCTACCGCGGAAGAACTGAATAGTGCCATTGAAGAGAACGGAGAACTGGTTGAAGTTATTGAAACCGACTATAAACGAAATGTAATGGCAGGTATGAGATGGACAAATGACTGGATTCGGGATGCAGAAGGCTCACATAAGGAATTTATGTTCTTGATTAGGAAGCGTTAGAGTGGGTTGTCTGGAATGGGTCCAGCGGGCTCTGGAGGCGCCGGGCATGGCGCTGGTCCCTCTGACGAAAGAACACCATCTCCCTGGGATCTCCGCTTTCTGAAGATGAGTCTCACCCTCGTTGCTGTTGCGGTCATTATTCTTTTTGCGTTCGGCTATGCCCTTTACAGCCGGTTCCTCGCCGCGCGGCTGGGTCTTAACGACGCCAATCCCACTCCTGCCTGCGTCCGCAACGATGGGGTCGATTTCGTTCCGGCCAAAGCTCCCTTTCTGCTGGGCCAGCATTTTTCGGCGATCGCCGCTGCCGGCCCGATCGTGGGACCCATCCTGGCCGGGCTGGCCTACGGCTGGCTGCCCACACTGCTCTGGATCACACTGGGCGCCATCTTCATCGGCGCCGTGCACGATTTTTCCTCTTTGGTTGGGTCGGTCCGGCATGGGGCCCATTCGGTGGCGTATCTGGTCCAGCGCTACATCGGGCCGCGGGCCTACACGCTGTTTCTGGCTTTTATCTGGCTCTCGCTGGTCTACGTCATCACCGCGTTCGCGGATCTGACCTCTTCCTCGTTCGCGGATCCGGATTTCGGCGGAGGGGTGGCGGCCTCCTCAGTGCTCTACATCCTTCTGGCGGTAGCGATGGGCCTTTCCATGGTTTGGTTTAAACTGCCGTTGAAATGGGCGACGGTGATTTTTATTCCTCTGATTGCAGCTGCGATCGGGTTGGGGCAGAGGATTCCGATTACTCTGCCCGCGATCGGCGGCATTCGTCCCGCGATGCTGTGGGACGGGATCCTGCTGGTTTACTGTTTTGTCGCTTCGGTCCTCCCCATGGGGGTCCTGCTTCAGCCGCGCGGTTACTTGGGCGGAGTCTTCCTCTACGCGGCTCTGGCGGCGGGATTGGTCGGTCTGGCGCTGGGCGGGGTCCGGATCCAATATCCGGCGTTCCTCGGTTTCAGCGGGAAGGGAGGTTTTCCTCTTTTTCCGATGCTGTTCGTGACCGTCGCCTGCGGCGCCTGCTCCGGATTCCACGGGCTGGTTTCGTCGGGGACCACCTCCAAGCAGATCGCCAAGGAAACCGACTGCCACGCCGTGGGCTACGGCGCGATGCTGCTCGAGGGGTTCGTCGCGGTGATCGCCCTCGCGACGGTCATGATCCTCGCGCCCGCCTCCGCGGCCGCCGCCGGCTCTCCCGACCGCATTTATGCGGACGGTCTTGCGCGCTTCGTCGGGCATTTCGGGATCGGGCGGGAGTTCGCGCGCGCGTTCGTCCTGCTCGCGTTCACCACCTTCATTTA
>CAZKNC010000048.1:6025-6579 GCA_964553935.1 uncultured Planctomycetia bacterium
CGCCATGCTACTGGAGGGATTAGTGGCGCTGATCGCGCTGGCGACCGTGATGATGCTGGCTCCCGGAGACCCGGCCACCCAGCTTTCTCCGGACCGCATCTACGCGCAGGGGCTGGCATCGTTCGTTGGGCAGTTCGGCGTTCCAACCTCCTACGCGATGGCGTTCGTTCTTCTGGCTTTCGCGACCTTTATTTTTGACACGCTCGATGTGGCTACCCGCCTGGGACGATACATCCTCCAGGAACTGTTCGGCTGGAAAGGAAAAGCAGGTGCCGCGGCTGCCACCTTGGTGACGCTGGCGTTGCCGGCCTGGTGCGTCACGATGACGGTCACCGATCCGTCCGGGAAGGTGATTCCGGCCTGGCGGTTTTTCTGGACGGTGTTCGGCACCTCCAACCAGCTGCTGGCGGCTTTGACGCTGCTGGGCTTGACCGCCTGGCTTCGCCGGACCGGAAAACCCTGGGTTTTCGCCGCGGTCCCGTGCGCCTTTATGATGACCATGACCTTATGGGCTCTCGCGGTGCTTCTTCGCGGCTGGTTCCCCAAACTGCAGG
>CAZKNC010000048.1:6589-8420 GCA_964553935.1 uncultured Planctomycetia bacterium
CCCGCAGGCCGGCGGCGTCTGGCTGGTTCCGGTGGCGGTGGCGTCCGTGCTGCTCATGGTTCTGGCCGGATCCCTTCTGTTGGAGGGGATCCGCGTGCTTCGGCTGCCGGCTCAGGCGCTTTGAAGTTCAAAAGCACTCCCAAGTATCGGGCCGCGGTGGGAATTGTCCGCCGTCTGACGCAAGCCGGCTACGAGACCTTGCTGGTGGGCGGCTGTGTGCGGGACCTGCTGATGGATCGTCCTCCGAAAGATTTCGATATTGCCACTTCCGCTCGGCCTGACCAGGTGGCTCGGCTATTCCCTCGGACGATTCCGGTCGGCATCCAATTCGGCGTCCAGATGGTTCTCAAAGGCAGGACTCCCTTTGAGGTGGCGACGTTCCGGGAGGACTTGGAGTACAAGGACAGCCGGCATCCAGAAGGGGTCCGTTTCACCGGACCGAAAGAAGATGCGACTCGCCGAGATTTCACGGTCAACGGGCTTTTCTTCGACCCCTTGAAACAGAAGATCATCGACTACGTGGAAGGCCGAAAGGATCTTCAGCGGCGCCTGATCCGTGCCATCGGCGATCCGGAGCGGCGATTCGAGGAGGATCGTTTACGGATGCTGCGGGCGGTTCGGTTCGCCTCCACGCTGAATTTTGACGTAGAACCGGCGACCTTGCGCGCGGTCCGGGAGGGGGCGAAAGAAATCCTTCGCGTCAGCCCGGAACGGATCCGGGACGAGCTGGTCAAGCTCTTCACCGGTTCGAATCCCGGCCGGGGTCTGCTCCTGCTGGATGAGAGCGGTCTGCTGGAGCCGATTTTCCCCGAGGTCGTGAAAATGAAAGGGGTGGCCCAGCCGCCGGAGTTCCATCCGGAAGGGGACGTTTTCATCCACACCAAACTGGTCCTGGACCAGCTGGCCGGCTCCTCCGCCGTGGTGGCGTTCGGAGGGCTTCTGCACGATGTCGGGAAGCCGCCGACGTTCCGGATCGCCGACCGGATTCGTTTCGACGGGCATGACCGGGTGGGAGCGGGCATGACCCAGCGGATCTGCCGCCGCCTGCGGTTCTCCAACGCGGAAACCGAAGCGATCACCGAACTGGTGAAGGACCACATGCGCTTCAAGGACGTCCGCCAGATGCGTCTTTCCACCCTGAAGCGCTTCCTGGCCAAGCCCACTTTTTCAGACGAGATGAAGCTCCACCGCGCCGACTGCATGGCCTCGCACAAGGACCTCGCGAACTGGAAATTCCTGCGGGTCAAACTGAAAGAAATGCCGAAAGAGGAGATTAAACCCAAACCGCTGATCACCGGCCATGACCTGTTGGAAAGGGGCTACGTCCAAGGTCCGGCCATCGGGGTGATCCTGAAGGCGGTGGAGGAACGCCAGCTTGAGAAAGAGCTCAACAGCAAATCGGAAGCCCTCGCGTGGGTGACCGAAGCCTTCCCGCTGAGAGGACCCGCCTTCTTCAAGCGGCGGTTTCGATCTTCGCCTGGATCGGTATTTCCGTGATGACCCTGTGGTGGACACTGCTCATCTTCGCGGTTTTTCTGGTTCATCCGCTGATGGATCGGGACCGCCGGATTTGCCATCGGCTGGCCGGTTTTTGGGGAAGGACGCTGGTCCGGCTGGCTTCACTGCGGCCGGTGGAGATCTCCGGCCAGGAGAATATCCCCGCCGGCCGGCCTCTGATCCTGGTCGCTAATCATCAAAGTTACGTGGACGTGCCTCTGTTGTTCCATGTCCCCGGTCAATTCAAGTGGATGGCCGATGAAGGACTCTTCCGGATTCCGGTGTTCGGCTGGGCCATGTGGATGGCCGGGTACGTTTCGGTCCGGCGCGGGGA